>SVDL01000004.1 GCA_015057835.1 Lachnospiraceae bacterium | reverse complement strand
GCGCGGAACTCGGCTTCGGAGTGGGAGTCAAAGAAAATGTCCACATGGCCGTACGGAGTGCCTCTGTCTTCCACCGTATATACATTGCCGCCTACGCGAAGCTTAGTCCCGAACGGAATGCCGCCCATAGCCACAGTATGTCCGCTGGAAGGCATCACGCCGCTCGCGGTGGCCTGATTGGCTCTCCCGCAGCATTTTGCGCAGTTGCAGTATGCGGTGATCTTGAATTTCCCGAGATATGTCTCTCCCGAAGAGCTCTCCTCTTCTTCCGGTTCTTCCTCCGGTTCTTCTTCCGGTTCCGGGGCGGCCGGCGCCTCTTCTTCGGATTCTTCTTCCCTGCTCTCTTCCGGCTGTGAAGCCTCGCTCTCCGCAGAAGATGATTCTTCCGCTGTACCGCCGGTTTCCTTTTCTTCCGCCGGGGTCTCCTGCGCCTTCTCTGTTTTGCTTTCTTCCTTCTTCCCGGAAGAGGACTCTTCTTTTCTTTCGGAAGAAGCGTTTTCCTTCTTCTGCTCTTTTCGGGCTGCTTCTTCTTCAGCGGCTTTCTGCTGGGCGAGCCGTTTCAGCTCCGCCTCTCTTCTCGCGCGCTCTTCCGCCTCGCGTTTTTCCTGTTCCGCCTTCCGGACCAGCTCGCTGAGAGTCGCTTTCTGCTTTTCTACCTGTGCCTGAAGATCGGACGCGATCAGTTCCTCTTCACCGATCTTCGTGATATATCCTTCCAGTTTGATGCCTGTCTCCTCAACAAGCGTTTCCAGTTCCCTGTGTTTTTCTTCACTGGTATTTCTGAGCGCAAGAAGTTCGTCCTGTTCTTTTTCAAGAGCATTTTCCTGCTCTTCCACAGCTTCTTTTGTCTCTTTGTATTCTTCCAGTTTGTTCCGGTCATAGCCGGTGATCTTTTCAAACTGATCCGCTTTATTGAGAAGTTCCGTAACGCTTTCCGAAGAAAGAAGCGTCACAATGAGATCCTTATTCCCCTTCTCATACATAAACCGGATGCGGGCTTTCATGTCGCTGTACTGTTTTTCTTCGTCAAGTTTTGCCCTTTCGAGCGCGCTTTTTGTGATCTCGAGCTGCACTTCCTTCTCATCGATCTTCTCTCCGATATCTTCCAGCTGGCTGCCGATATCATCGAGCTGGATATTGAGATCGTCCAGATATCCTTCCAGTTCTGTCTTATCGGATTCGAGATCATCGATCTTTTTATTGGACGCCTCGAGAGCCTGCTCCGTTTCAGCCGCCTTCTCGCGCGCAGCGTCGATCTCTTCCTGCGTCACCGCTTTTACGGTCATAGCGGAAGTGCCGAGAAGGATCACGCACATTATAGCAGCTGTCAGTTTTTTATAATTCATGAGATACTATTCTCCTTTTTAATCCAACATCTGCTAGTATAGCACTAAATATTACAAACCAAAAGCCACTTTATTAATTTTCGTAACATTTGCTTAACAAGTTTTATTATTTTTTCAACATCTTGTGGTTGTTTTTCCGCTCCGGCACAAGCCTTTCCTTTTTTTGGCTCTTCAATTGTGCACCTTGTCCATGAACCTTCCCCCGCCGGCAGGATTTTCCTGTTCTTTTACATTAAAAATCCCGCTCCTTTCCGGAGCGGGATTTCCCTGTTTCAGACTCTTGCGTCGCGTCTATGTATGTTAATAAGCGGAATCATCTGCATAAGCACTGTCTTCTTCTGCAGTTTCTTCATACTTTTTCAGAATAATGGTCTGAATTTCGTTTCTGGTGGACGAATTGATAGGATGCGCAATATCCCGGTATTCTCCGTCCGCCGCTTTCCTGCTGGGCATTGCAATGAAGAGCCCTTTGTCACCTTCAATGACTTTTATGTCATGCACCACAAACTCGTCATCGATCGTGATGGAGACTACTGCTTTCATCTTACCTTCTTTTGCAACTCTTCTGACCCTTACATCGGTAATGTTCATAAACCTCTCCCTTCGCAACTTCACAATATTGCTGATAGTTGAGAAAAGACAGATCCTTCACGCCAACGCACGTGAGTCCCTCGACAGTTAAAGGACGTATCGTTCGTTTTGCTCGATGACGATCTTGATGCCATCTTCGCCGCAGTAATACGAATTTGCGCGAATCGTATCACGGCTTTCAACTATGCAATTTTCTATATGAGTGTTCTCGCCAATATATACGCCGCTGAGAACAATGGAGTTTTTGATTACGCAATTATTACCGACAAAAACATTGCGCGAAAGGACAGAATTTTCAACTGTTCCGTTCAGAATGCATCCGGCCGAGATAAGCGAATTGCGGATCTGGCATCCCGGGTTGTACTTTGCGGGCGGATTGTCATTCACCCTGGTATAAATGTTCGGTTCCTGACGGAAGAAATAGCTGCGAACTTCCGGATCCAGGAAATCCATATTGGTGCGGTAGTAGGATTCCACCGTGGAGATGTTGCTCCAATAAGTGTCCATTTTATACCCGCAGATCTTCTTGAGATCCTTGTAGCGGATCAGGATATCCTTGACAAAATCCCATCTGTCTTCTGCGGCGCATTTCTCGAGAAGCTCGATCAGGAGCCTTCTGCGGATGACATAGATGCCCGCCGAGATGAGATTGGACTTCGGGACCATGGGCTTTTCTTCAAATTCCACGATCCGGCTGTCTTCATTCATCCTGACCACGCCGAAGCGGTTCACTTCGTCACGCGTGCACTCCGTGCATACCACGGTGATGTCCGCGCGCTTCGCGATATGGAACTCCAGCACTTTGTTATAATCCAGCTTGTATACGCCGTCTCCGGAAGCGATGACAACATACGGCTCATGACTTTCTTTAAGGAAAGAGATATTCTGGAACATGGAGTCCGCGGACCCTCTGTACCACCAGCTGTTGTTCGCCGTCAGCATGGCGGGGAATACAAACAGACCTCCCTGTTTGCGTCCGAAATCCCACCATTTCGAAGAGCTCATGTGCTCGTTGAGAGAACGGGAGTTATACTGTGTCAGCACCGCAACCCTCTGGACGCGGGAGTTGCTCATATTGGAAAGCGCGAAGTCAATGGCTCTGTAGGAACCGGCAATCGGTTCCGCGGCGATCGCGCGCTTGTCCGACAGTTCACGCATGCGGCTGTTATTTCCGCCTGCAAGGATTATACCGACTGCTCTCATTCTTTTTCACCTTCTTCCTGCTCACCGATATGATGGATGATCGATCCGCCGCTCGCAAGAATTCCGTCCGGATATTCCTCGGGCTTCGTCTCGCCGATAATTGCAGTATTCTTGCCGATCTTTACGCCATCCGGAATAACGGTATGTTCACCGATGGTAGCCAGGCCGAAAGCGTACACTTTTGGATTGTACGTATTCGGGGCTTCCTCGCCGACACCGATCTCCACATTTGCGCCGATCTCCACATCTTCCGCAATAATCGCGCGGTCAACGCGGGTGTTCTTTCCTATATGAGAGTTGTTCATAATGATCGAATTCTCGATCACCGCGCCTTCTTCGATCCATACGTGCGATCCGACGACGGAATTCTTCAGAACGCCGCAGATCTCCGATCCCTCGCCGATGATGCAGCGCTCAACGAACGCCTTATCCGAGATGTAGTTCGGCGGCTGTACGTCGCTCCGGGTATAAACATTCCAGTATTCCTCGTAGAGGTTGAACTCCGGAACGATATCGATGAGCTCCATGTTGGCCTGCCAGTAGGATCCGAGGGTTCCTACATCTTTCCAGTATCCGTTGAACTCGTAAGCGAACAGGCGTTTGCCTCCGTCAAGAAGATACGGAAGTACATGCATGCCGAAGTCGCAGTTGCTCTGATGCTGCAGCTTTACAAGTGCGTCTTTCAGCACCTTCCATGTGAAAATGTAAATGCCCATCGAAGCCAGATTTCCGGCCGGGACCGGCGGCTTTTCCTGGAACTGGATGACCTGTTTGCTCTCATCCGTAACGACAATGCCGAAACGGGATGCCTCTTCGATCGGCACAGGCATGACCGCGATCGTCACATCAGCCTTAATTACATTGAGATAATCGAGCATTACCTCATAGTCCATCTTGTAGATATGGTCGCCGGACAGGATCAGCACATATTCCGGATCGAACTGTTCCATATATTCGATATTCTGGAAAATTGCGTTTGCTGTTCCGGTGTACCAGTCCGAATCAGAACTCTTTTCATAAGGCGGCAGGACCGAAACGCCGCCGTAATTGCGGTCGAGATCCCACGGAACGCCGATACCGATGTGGGTATTGAGCCGCAGCGGTCTGTACTGTGTCAGCACGCCAACCGTATCAATTCCCGAATTAATGCAGTTACTCAGTGCGAAGTCAATGATGCGATACTTGCCGCCGAAAGAGACAGCCGGCTTAGCGACATTATCTGTCAACACACCGAGACGGCTGCCCTGTCCGCCTGCAAGAAGCATGCAGATCATTTCTTTCCTCAATTTGACCACCTCACAAAATAAGTTTTGAACATTATAACACATCATGCCAAAATAGTGAACATATTTTACAACTTTGCCCTTATATGCTCTCGGGAAATCTACTACTTTTAACAAATAGAATATTATTCTATTGTGCAAGTATATTAAAATGACTATTCTACATCTTATTTTGCGGACACAGCTTGTTTTTCCGCCGAATCTTGCATTTTACCAAAGAATCTGTATACTGAAAAAAGAATGCAGAAATTCGCATTATGAATCGTCAGGAGCACACTTTTTATGTATGAGATAGACTTTTCCGTACCGGCACACATTCATTTCATCGGAATCGGCGGGATCAGTATGAGCGCACTCGCCGAAATTTTGAAGACAAAGGGATTTTCGATTTCCGGATCCGATTCTCACGCTTCCCCTCTGACGGAACGTCTCGAGGAAGAAGGGATCCGCGTGGTGATCGGTCAGAAAGCGGACAATATCACCGATGACATCGACGTCGTCGTATATACGGCCGCTGTCCACCCGGATAATCCGGAATACGCCGCGGCGGATGAAAAGGGGCTTCCGATCCTCTCCCGGGCGGAGCTCCTCGGACAGATCATGCGCAACTACCCGACGGCGGTCGCCGTCGCCGGAACACACGGAAAGACTACGACCACTTCCATGATCGCCGAGATGCTGGTCGCGTCCGATGCGGATCCGACTATCACCGTAGGGGGTATTCTTCCTTCTATCGGCGGGAATGTACGGATCGGCGGTTCGGGTACCTTCGTCACGGAAGCCTGTGAGTATACCAACAGCTTTCTCTCTTTCTTCCCGACGATCGCCCTGATCCTTAATGTGGACGCCGATCATCTCGATTTCTTCAAAGATCTCGACGACATTGCTTCTTCCTTCCACCGCTTCGCAGGACTTCTTCCGGAGGACGGAACTCTTATTATAGGAAAGGATTCCAAAAAATACGAAGATGTCGTCAGGGATCTGACCTGCCGGGTCGTCACGTTCGGCTTTGATCCCGCCTCTGACTACACCGCGGAAAACATTACCTTCGACGAGCTCGGACACGCTTCCTTCGACTGTGTCATCCGGGGCGAAAAAGCCGGTCGCATCTCCCTTTCCGTCCCCGGCCGTCACAATATCCTGAATGCTCTCGCGGCGGCGGCATGCGGCAGGACTCTGGGGATCCCGGACAGCATCGCGTTCAAGGGCATCGGCTCCTTCACGGGAACCAACCGCCGTTTTGAGATCAAGGGAAAGCTCGGCGACATTACGGTGGTGGACGATTACGCGCATCACCCCTCGGAGATCCGCGCCACGCTGGAAGCGGCAAAAATGTATCCTCACCGTGATCTCTGGCTCGTATTTCAGCCGCACACCTATACGAGGACCCAGGCGCTTCTCGGCGAATTCGCGGACGCGCTCTCCCTGGCCGATCATATCGTCCTGGCCGATATTTACGCCGCCAGAGAGAAAAATACGATCGGCATCTCCTCCGATGACCTGCGGGCGCTGCTTGCGGAAAAAGGAAAAGACGCGGTCTACTTCCCTGATTTCGGCGAGATCGAAGATTATCTGCTGGAGCACTGCGCCGAAAATGATCTGCTCATGACAATGGGCGCCGGAAACGTCTTTGAGATCGGCGAAGCCCTTCTCGGAAAGTCCTGAGCTTTTATCCACATATCCACATCTGTCCACACAGGCATCGGATCCGGATTTCCGGCCTGTGTGGATTTTTTGTGGATTACTTTGTGGATGCACGAATCCATTTTCATGCTATTATTAATAATAAGCGTTTTATGCTCTTTTGATCAAAAAGGAACGAGAAGGACGGATTCATGAAGTCTTTAGAGATAAAATCAGTCAGGCCGTGTGAAGTCACGACCATTTCCAATATTTTCTTTGATGAGTATATGCCCCGCGCGAACGGGGAATTTGTCAAGGTGTACCTTTATCTTGTCCGTATGACGGGAGCGGGATCGCCCGCGGTGTCCCTGTGCGGGATCGCCGACCGGCTCAATTACACGGAGCAGGATGTTCTGCGCGCACTTCGCTACTGGGAGACTGAGAATCTGCTCTCTCTGTCTTATGACAGCGACGGCCAGCTGTCCGGGATCACCGTTGCCGGGATCTGTCCCGCGGCTCCCGCCCGGGGAGCAGCCGGTTATGCGGACGCCTTTGAGGATACCCCTGAAGAAAAAGAGCCCGTGAAAGATCCGGCAGGACCCTCCTCTCTCTCCTCCTCTGACAGAAAGATCTCCCCGCAGCGCATGCGGGAACTGAAAGAGAACGACGACATCAAGGAGCTCCTGTTCATTGCGCAGCGGTATCTCGGGAAAATGCTCTCGCCCTCGGAAGCGGGCAAACTGCTCTATTTCTATGATGAGCTGCATTTCACCACGGATCTCATCGAATACCTGATCGAATACTGCGCGAGCAAAGAGCACAAAAGCATCCGCTATATCGAAAAAGTTGCCCTTGCCTGGTACGAAGAAGGGATCACCACGGTAAAAGCGGCAAGGCAGTCCGTGAGTTCCTATCACCGGGATTATTACGAGATCTTAAAGGCCATCGGGCAGGGGGGCAGACACCCCATCGACGCCGAGATCGCGCTGATGAAGAAATGGATCGAGACGTATCGTTTTCCGATGGACATCATCCGGGAGGCCTGCACGAGAACGGTCATGAACACCAAGCAGCCCTCTTTGAAATACACGGACGGGATCCTCTCCCGCTGGTTCAGTGAAGGTGTGCAGACAGCTGACGACATTGCGGCTCTTGACGAGGCGCACGAAAAAGACCGTCAGGAGTCCTCTTCCGCAAAGAAGAATACTTCTCATGCATTTAACCGCTTTGACCAGCGCAGTTATTCCGAGGACGAGCTGGAAAAGAACCTGCTCGCGCTGTCCTGACACCGAAGGGAGAATAAAGGATGCCCCTTACAAACGCACAGTATGACGAACTGCTCCGCGCTTACGACATGAAGCAGCAGAATGCCCGGGAAGCGCTGGCGCGCCGCCGGGAAGAGATCTACCGCTCTCTTCCTGCAGTGCGCGACATCGACCGGGAGATCGCGGACGCCGGGATCCGCGCGGCAAAAGAGAGGATCCTCGGCGGAGATTTTGACCGTTCCGCGTTAAAAGAACGGCTGGACCGGCTTTCCGCAAAACGCGCGGAACTGCTCCTTGCGGCCGGCTATGAAGCCGATGCTCTCGAGATGCGCTATGAATGCCCCTACTGCCGCGATACCGGGTTTGTGAACGGGCAGAAGTGCCGCTGCTTTCTCGACGCGCAGTCCCGCCTGCTCTATGACCGCTACCGCCTCGGAAGCATTTTGCAAAAAGAAAACTTTGCTCACTTCTCTTTTGACTGGTACTCTGATACAATCACGGATGGGAAGACCGGTCTTACGCCGCGGCAGTACGCGCAGATCGCTTATGACCGGGCCCGCTATACGGCCGGCCACATCGGCGAGGAAGGAAGCAGTCTTTTCCTTTACGGCAGGACCGGCCTCGGCAAGACCTTTCTTACGCACTGTATCGCAAAAGAAGCACTGGACAGCGGTTATACGGCTGTATATTTTACCGCCGGAGAATTTGTGTCCGTCATGGAGAGCGCGGCGTTCGGGCGCACGGGGGATTCCTCTTTCTCAGACCGCATCATTCTCGAATGCGATCTTCTGATCATCGATGACCTCGGAACCGAACTCACCAATTCATTTGTGGCATCCCGGCTTTTCCGCTGTGTCAATGAGCGGATCCTCGGGAACCGCACTACCGTAATATCGACTAATCTCTCTCTGGAGGAATTCCGCGAGACCTACTCCGAGCGTGTCTTCTCGCGGATCGCCAGTCACTACAGTATCGTCAAACTGGTCGGGGATGATATCCGGCTTCGTAAAAAAAGGACCTAAGGAGGCGCAACGTGAACAGACAGAACACAGAAACTACTCTCTTGACCTCGATTCCCGACGGAAAACTCTGCATCATTCCGCTCGAAAGCATGGATGAGTTCGCGGTCCAGATCGACCGGTATATCCATGACTGGAGAAAAGAAAGGATGAGCCAGAGTCTCACCCTTCACACCCTCGGTGATTCCTATCTCAAGGAAACCTACATTGTTCCCCCGACCACGCCGCGTTTCGGCTCCGGTGAAGCAAAGGGAACTGTCACGGGCTCTGTCCGCGGCGATGATGTCTATATTCTCGTGGATGTCTGCAATTACTCCAAGACCTACCGGATCGGCGGATATACCAACGTCAAATCCCCGGATGATCATTTTCAGGATCTGAAGAGAGTCATCGCGGCCTGCAGCGGTGCCGCCAAAAGGATCAACGTCATTATGCCCTACCTCTATGAAGGCAGGCGGATGAAGCGTGACAGCAGAGATTCCCTCGATTGCTCCAGCGCCCTGCAGGAACTGGAGGCCATGGGCGTCCATACGATCATCACATACGATGCTCACGACGCGCGTGTGCAGAACTCTATTCCGATGTGCGGCTTTGAGACGCTGCAGCCGACGTACCAGTTCATTAAGAATATTCTCCGGCAGGATCCGGATCTTACCGTTGACAGCGACCATCTTATGATCATCAGTCCGGATGAAGGCGGCATGAGCCGTGCGATCTACATGGCTACCGTGCTGGGCGTCAACATGGGCACGTTCTATCACCGCCACGACTATTCAAAGAGAGAAGGCGGCAAGAGCCCTATCGTCGCTCATGAGTTCCTCGGCTCTGATGTTACCGGAAAGGATATGATCATTCTGGACGACATGATCTCCTCCGGAGAGACGGTCCTCATGACCGCCAAATGGCTGAAGGAACGGGGTGCGCGCAATATCTACATCTGCGCCACCTTCGGTATGTTCACCCGCGGCCTCGACGCATTCGACAAAGCGTACAAGGCCGGCACATTCAACAAGCTCCTCACCACGAACCTGATCTATCAGAAGCCGGAGCTTCTGAAAAAGAAATATTATGTCAACTGCGATATGCGAAAGTTTATCGCTCTCGTCATCGATACACTTAATCACGACTGTTCCATCAGCGACCTTCTGAATCCTCAGGATCGGATCCAGAAGATTCTGGAAAAACACAGACGGCACGAGAAGTTCTGATCGAAGGAGCTGTTTTCTTTGGACGCGTACACCGGCTTTGCACAGGTCTATGACCTCTTTATGGACAATATTCCCTACGACGAATGGGCGGAGACCATCCTTCGTCTTCTTGGGAAATACGGCATCACGGACGGCATCGCCGCCGATCTCGGCTGCGGCACCGGCCAGATGACACGGCGCCTTGCAAAAGCGGGATTTGATATGATCGGCATCGATCTGTCCCCGGAAATGCTCGATACCGCATGCATGGAAGGGAGTCCTCAGGACGGCATTCTGTATCTCAATCAGGACCTTCGCGAAATGGAGCTTTACGGGACGGTGCGCGCCTTCATCTGCATCTGCGACACGATCAATTACCTTCCCGATGAAGAGGACCTCACCCGGGTCTTCCGTCTCGTCAACAATTATCTGGATCCCGGCGGCCTCTTTATTTTCGACGTCAATACGCCGGCGTTTTATGAAGAGATCGGAAATTCGACCATCGCCGAAAACCGGGACGACGCGAGCTTTATCTGGGAAAATGATTACGATCCCGAATCCGCCGTCAACGAATACCGCATGACATTTTTCATAAGGGACGCCGAATTTCCGGAAAAGGAAATGTTCCATCGATTCGAAGAACTGCACACCCACCGCGCCTACACGCCGGAGACCATCCGGGAATGTCTGTCCGCGGCCGGACTCATCCTCCTTGAAGAATACGACGCGGATACCCTTGAAGAACCCTCTGACAATACGCTGCGGTACCTGTTTGCCGCGAGAGAAAACGGGAAATCGGACGCTTAAAACAATTCTCCTGCTCTCAATTTTTAAAATATATTACTTTTTTCAACAGTATATTCCAATTGTCTGATCTTAAAAGTCTAATTACGTTGTATAATATTTACAATAAGTAATCTTAGAAGACACCGGGGGTAGACATGACCAATACAGAGGACCTTATTGTTAACTCATTTCTGACTTTGATCCAGGAAAAAACGCCGCAGTCTGTCACCGTGCGGGAAATCACGGATCTCTGCCACATTAACCGAAACACTTTTTACTATCACTTCAACAGCATTTCCGGACTGATCGGGCACATGCTCTGCAGGCAGCTCGACGCCGTTCTTTTTGAAGATCCGACACCGAAAAAGCCGGAGGATTACCTTCCCTCCATCGCGCAGGCACTGCTGAAGGACAAAAAAACAGTCCTGCACATATACCGGGCTCTCTCCCGCGACACTCTGATGCGTGAGTTTCCCAAAGCTGCGCAGCATGCCGTCCATCAATATCTTGTTATCACGGACCGTGCCGACAGCCCCGATTCCGACGTCCTCGCGCAGTTCTATTCCGCGTCGCTGACCGGTTTTCTGCTCACATGGCTCGAGGGAGGTCTTACGCCGGAACTTGAGAATTCCGCGAGAAAAACCGCTCTAATGCTGAAAAAAGCATGACTGTTCCGTCGGGATGCGGCATTTATATATGACCTGACATTTTGACGTTAAGAAAGCGGAGACTGTCCATCTCCGCTTTTTATTTCCGTTACTTCTGTTTTCGTTTTTTTCTGTTTCAGGTTTCTCTGCTTTACCGTTTCTCAGATACAGCGTCCGGAATATCCTGTCCCGCTTCCTATTACGACCGGTTCGCGTCAAACAGAGCTCTCGGCACCTGTGCCTCGAATATCCATTGAATGAAGCCCTTGTAATACGGAATGAACTCCTTCCGGTCTATCATCTGCAGGATCGTCTCCTGATCAGCCCATTTCACGTCCGATACCTCATCCTCCTGAAGAATAAGATCCTCAAGACGGACGTCTTTTCGAACGATATATACGTCATTGAATCCCTCACGGAAATTAACGGTCATTCTGGGCCGCTGCCCGTGAAGATCGATCTTCAGTCCGATCTCTTCTTCCGTCTCCCGCTCTGCGGCTTCCGTGCTGCACTCGCCGGCGAGCGCGCCTCCCCCGACGCTCACATCCCACAGATCAGCCCAGGTATTTTTGGTGCTCTGGCGCCTCTGGATCAGAAGTTCTCCCCGGGAATTGAATATACAGACGTGAACGACGAGCCGGAACTCGCCGTTCTTCAGGGCATCTCCGCGCACAGCGGTCCGCCCTGTTCTGATCCTGTTGATATCGTAAATGTCAAATGCTTCCACCGCGTGCCTCTGTCAGCTTCGTCCTGCTGTGCGGCTTTCAGATCTTATTTCGAAAAAGGATCCGTGTCGCTGTTAATGCTGTTATCTTCCGGAGCTGCGGATGTATTCTGCGGATAATTTCCGAACGGCTGCTGATCCCCGCTGCCGAAGCTGCTGCCGGACGGCTGCTGTCCCGCAAAAGGATCCTGTCCCTGGGTACTGCCGTACTGGCCGTAGGAATCCTGCGGGCTCACATACTGCTGGCTGCCGTAGGAATTCTGCGGATTTCCGTACTGAGGGGCATTGTCCTGTCTGCCGGGGGTCCCGTACGGATTCTGGCTGTCATATCCTCCCTGCTGACCGTAATTCTGGCCGCCGTAAGGATTTCCGTAGCCGCCCTGCTGTCCGTAGTTCTGGCCGCCGTAGGGGTTGCCGTAGCCGCCCTGCTGTCCGTAATACGGGCCGCCGTAGGGGTTGCCGTAGCCGCCGAAGCGGTCGCCGCCCTGTCCCATATCCGCCTGATCATTAATATCATTCTGCAGCAGGCCGTAAGAGACGATGCCGAGGCCGAAGACCGCGAGCAGAAGGTAAAGGATACCCTTGTTTCCTGCCTGTCTTCCCTGCATCACCAGGGTATTGTCAATCGTCTCGCCGGCTTTATAAAGCCAGAAGAGCAGATAAATATCACATGTAACGATCGAGAGGACCAGCACCATACCCGGCGATGTCGCGTTCGGATCCTGACGGATCGTATTGATATCCTCCGCCATCTTATAGATCCAGTAGAGGCCGTAAATGCCGCAGGTCACGATCGAGAGAATAATGCAGACAGCAATATTTCTTTTCTGAATGTAATACATCGTTTTCCTCCTTTATGATCCATGGGAAAGATCATTTTTATCTTATCATAGAACCTGTGATAAGTGTATGAATTATTTATGTTCACGCATAATAAAAGCCCCGAGGTTTCCTCTTCTCCCATGGCTTGCGCGATGCGAAAAAAGGAGTCTGCAGTTGCAGGCCGTGCAGACATCCGTCACCGAAATATGTTCGGGAAGCACGCCTGCCTCTTCCAGGACGATCCGGTTCGCCTGCCACAGGTCCACGAGATATTTGGGTTCGCCTTCCGGCGATTTCCCTTTGTAAAATACCGCCTCTCCGGAACGCTCCGCAAAGACATCCTCAAACTGAACCGCGACGTCTTCGCTCACCTCATAACAATCCCTGCAGATCGAGGGTCCGACGGCGCATATAAGGTCTTCCGCTCTCGTCCCGTACTGCTCTTCCATCAGTCTCACGGCACCTGCTCCGATCTGTGCGGCAGTTCCTCTCCAGCCGGAGTGAACCGCACCGACAGCGCCCGTCGCGGGATCCGCAAGCAGAACCGGAACACAGTCCGCCACAAAAACGCCCAGGATCAGTCCCGGCACGTTGGTCACAAGGCCGTCCACGTCCGTATAGTCCCGGGGTTTTGTGACTCCTTTTCCCGCGTCCGCTTCCGTCGCGACGCGGATATTTGCCGTGTGCGTCTGATCCGTGCATACGATCCGGTCCGGCGCGGCACCGAACGCGGATGCGACCCGCCGGTAATTTTCTTCCACCCGCTCCGTCTCATCTCCTCTTCGGAAGCTCAGGTTCAGGCTTCGGAAAATACCTTCGCTCACGCCGCCTTCCCTGGTCGTGAAACAGTGGGAAACGCCCGGCAGCTCCGCGAGCATCGGGCTCACGAAAACCGGGAGCACGGAGCCATCGGCATTTACTTCCCTGATCGGAAAGTGCTCTCCTCCCCGCGCCTGTATTCCCGTGCCGGGGAATGATTTTCTGTTTACCTTATCATACGACATAAATATATCCCTTTTTTTACACTTTCTCGAAGGCACACTTTGACCTGAAATTTCTTCTATTGTAAAATACTCACTATGATACACACAACCGGGAAAATGCCGGATACGGCTATATTTGAACAGTACCGCCGCTGCCGTCTGTGCCCGCGCAGGTGCGGGGCGGACCGGCTGGCCGGATCCACGGGGTTCTGCGGGGAAACCGCCGACCTTCGGATCGGCCGCGCCGCGCTTCACAAATGGGAAGAACCCTGCCTTGCGGGTCCTTACGGAGCGGGAGCGGTCTTTTTCAGCGGCTGTCAGCTCCGCTGCATTTACTGTCAGAATTATTCTCTCGCGCACGGCAAACAGGGAACGGCGGTTTCCGCCGACCGCCTTGCGGACATCTTTCTTGCGCTCGAGGCGCAGGGTGCTTCCTGCATCGACCTCGTGACGCCGGATCATTTTCTCCCGCATATTGTATACGCTCTAAAAAAAGCCCGCGCAATGGGGCTTTCTGTTCCTGCCGTTTACAACTGCAGCGGATATGAGACGCCTTCCGCGATCTCCCTTCTTGACGGGATCGTGGATATCTATCTCACCGATTTCAAATACGCGGACAGCGGCCTCGCAGGAAGATATTCCGCAGCGCCGGATTACCCGGAGCAGGCATTCTCCGCCGTCCGGGAGATGGTCCGCCAGCAGCCCGTGCCGGTCTTTTCAGAGGACGGGAGCCTTATGAAGAGAGGAGTCCTGGTCCGCCATCTGATCCTGCCCGGCCACACCCGCGACTCCATGGAACTGATCCGGAAACTCTATGAATCCTTCGGGGATCAGCTCTGGTTCAGTCTCATGAATCAGTTTACGCCGGATCCCCGTCTTCAGGGGCCTGCCCCGGAGCTCTGCCGTCCCATCACCCGGCGCGAGTATAAACGCGTCGTTGATTACGCGCTCTCCCTCGGGATCACGAACGCATTTATCCAGGAGGGCGGGACCGTCTCTGAGAGCTTTATTCCGGCCTTTGACGGGACAGGTGTGTCAGCTGGTCCGACAGCGCCGCAAACTGGGCGAGTGTAAGGGCTTCTCCTCTGACGTTCGCGGGCAGTTCCATTTCTTCCAGGGCTTTTTTTACCTCATCTTTTGTGAATGGCAGACCCTCAAATCCCGCGATCCCGTTGACCAGCGTTTTTCTGCGCTGATTAAAAGATCCCCTGATCAGGGCAAACATCTGTTTTTCGTCGATGACCCCGACCGGTCTTTCTTTCCACACATGCATGAGAAGAAGCGCGCTGTCGACTCCGGGCCTCGGAATAAAGCAGGACGGGGAAACCGTGCCCGCGATCCGGATCTCCGTGTAATACGCCGCAGCCAATGTGAGCGCTCCGTAATCCTTGCTCCCCGGCGCGGCGCACATGCGCTCCGCCACTTCTTTCTGCACCATGAAAAGCATGGTGTCAAAATGCGTCTTCCCTTCCAGAAGCTTCATGAGAACCGGTGTCGTGATGTAATAAGGGAGATTTGCGACTACTTTATACCGCACTTCCTCTTCTGCTTCATCTCCGAAGACCTGTCCGGATCCTTCACCGTCTTCTTCCGGACGGCGGATCTTTTCATTTTCTTCCCTGACCCTGTCAAAACAGGCGTCAATATCGAATTTCAGAATATCCGCGTGAACCACTTCCGCGTTGGGATAATCCGCCAGCGTCTCCGCAAGGATCGGGATCAGGTGACTGTCGATCTCGACCGCGATCACTTTTTTCGCGCGGGACGCGAGATACTGCGTCAGCGTGCCGAGTCCCGGACCGATCTCCAGCACGATGTCCGAGGGGCCGACTTCCGCCGTGTCCACGATCTTTGTGAGAGTGCCCGGATCGATCAGGAAATTCTGTCCGTATTTCTTCCGGATCGTGAACCCGTGCCTCTTCAGAATCTGTTCCGTCTGTGTGAAATTGCCGATATATTCCATTTCCGTATATCCTCTTATGGGGGTGCGTACGGTCACTCAAAAAAAGTCCCGGGCGAATGTGCCTCCGCCCGGGGCTGTTCATCATCAGATGTCAAAATCTTTTTCTCTGAGAAGGATCCTTCCGTCTTTGTCAACGGACTTCTTTGAGAAGCGCCGTCCGATCCTTCTTGCGCCGCTGTCCGCTTTCTCGATGGCGGCATCCATCATTTCCCTGACTTTTCCTACCGTCACCGGTTCCGTAGCGCTCTGGTTGTCGCCGATCATGGTGTAGAGGGCGAGAATGCCCATCTCATCCATCCGGTATCCTTTTTCCTTTGCGTACGCCTTGGCAAACGTGACAAGTTCGTCATTGGTAAAGACCGGTATAACGATGGTCGACGTAAATTTGTCTTCGATCTCGGGGTGACGGAGCAGAAGCGCCTTGAGGTCCGCCTTCTCGTCCTCGAGCATCACCACCAGGTGGTCTGTCCTGAATTCCATCGCGCGGAGAAGTTTTTCCACCGCGTCGTCGTTCAGTTCTCCGGCGCCCTCGATCACGAGGAAACCGCCCATGAGCTTCGACACGACCTCCGCGGGATTCTTCTCATTGAATTCCGAGGCGATGATCTTGGCGCAGCGTGTGGCGTGAATGCCGAGGTCCCTGCAGACCGCCGTCATGATCGCGTCCGTGAGATGTGTCTTTCCGGCTCCCTGCCGTCCGATGACCATAATATTTCCGGAGCGGGAGGTCTTGTCGCCGGCGTTGTTGTGGACATCGCTCAGCGCCATGGTGATCTGCTCGCTCATTCCGGGGACTCTCGTGAAATAGGAGAAGATCTCTTTTTCCGTATCGTCGAAAGGCCTCGGCTCGACGGGAAGCCGTTTCATGACTTCCGGTGAGGAAGCGATCGCCTCGATCAGCGTCTGGGTGGAATCGGTCTCTTCTTCCGTCTCCTCCGGGAAGACTTCCGAAGAAGCTTCTTCCGCGGCCGCAGCTTCCGTTTCCGACGGCTCCGCGGGCGTTTCTTCCTCTTCCGCAGCCATCGCGCGCTCCGTTTCCTGAGCGCTTTCTTCCGCCGCCGCTTTCCACTCGTCGATCCAGGTGAGGTCATCCGCAGCCTCCGCCTCCGATGCGCCTTCTGCCTCTTTTTCTTCTTCGTCCGGCGTGATTTCCGCTGTCTGCACCGAAGCTTCGTCCTCTCCGGCTTCTTCGCTGACCGTTTCAGCCGCGGGAACGTCTTCTTCCTCTTCTTCCTCGAAATCGTCCTCGTCGTTCAGCCGCAGCGCATTCAGGAATGCGAACAGTCCGCCTTTTTTCTTTGTTTTCTTTGCGGGTCTGACAGGTTCTTCTTCGGAGAAGTCCTCTCCGTCGGTGTTCTCTTCTTCCTGAAGAGCCGCCTGAACCTCTGTTTCCTCTTCCGCCGCAGTCTCTTCCGGACCGGCGGTTTCTTCTTCCGCGGATTCGTTCAGAACAGCGGCGTCCTCTGCGCCGGTCTCTTCTTGGCCGGCGGTATCTTCCGCTTCTTCCGGACTCTCTCCGGTCACTTCTTCGGCTGCTTCCTCAAGGAATCCCGTATCGATTACAGGCTTCACGGGGAATTCTTCCGGGATGCCTATTTCTTTCTCTTCCGGAAGGGACATTTCCTGATCTGTCTCAGCGGCATCCGTATCCTCTTCTTCCCGGAAATCATCATCATCTTCCGCGTCCCCGCGAAGGATCTTCCCGAGCCATCCTCCGAAATCGGCCCTCTTTTTCTTTCTGGGCACACGGACAACAGGCTCGTCGTCTTCTTCCGCTTCCCGGAGCATCTCTTCAATGCTCTGTTTTGCTTCGGAGACAGACTCCCCGGCGTCATCCGCTTCCGCGACAATTTCCTCCGCGGCAGACTTCTCCGCGGTCTCATCGGCTTCCGAAACTGCCTCCGCGTCCTGATTCCAGTGATCCTGCGTCTGCTGCTCCGTTTCCGGAATCTCCTCCGTGATCACGCCTGCCGAGCGGAGCGTCTGCGCGACTGCCTTGCGGCGCCGTTTTTCTTCTTCATCGCTCGCTTTTTTCTTTTCCTGATTGGCGATCTCTTTGACGACGTCTCTCTCGAGGCTGTAGGATTTCGTAAGTCCCAGCGTCTCATCCGTCTCTTTGCCGTACAGTTTCGTGAGCGGATCCATATCGCCTGCAGCGTCTTTTTCGCCGCTCTCATCCGCTGTCTCATCCTGGAGTTCCGGCATGAAATCCTCAAAGGACATCTGTCCGTACGGAAGAGCCTCCTCTTCCCCGGCAGTATCCTCTGTCCTGATCCTGTCATATCGTCCCGACGCGACCGCGCTCGCGAGGTGCGCGCTGGTCTCGCTCAGAAGCTCATCCAGCTCATTGCCGGATTTGGACGGAGCAGAACCGTTCATATAATCATCGATCGTGATCTGGACGCCGTCTTCCGCTCTCGCATCCGGCGTCGGCGGCGCTATCGTCGTGCGGCCGATAGTCTCCGGCTCAAGAGCTTTCACATTTTTCGGATCCGGTCTTACGTAGCCGGTCTCCGGTTCATCATCTTCCGGGAAAGTCAGTACGTTCTCCGGGACTTCGATCTGGATCTCCCCGGTCCGGATCCCGGAGACGAGGGTCCTCCAGCTGTCTGCCAGCTGTGTCTTCACCGCGCTGTCTTCCGTGCGGCGGAAAGCGTCTTCCGCGATCGGCTTTTCCGGCCGCCTTCTCAGCATTTCCGGCTTGATCTCCACCGTATCCGTGATGCGGGCTTCCGGAGCCGGCTTTTCTTCCGGCGCATTCTTCCTGACCTGATCCCGCAGTGCTCTTGCTTTGTCCTGGTATTTTCCGTCCGGGAACCAGACGATCATATCGTCAAGGAGCTGCACGCACTTTTCTTCCTGTCCGTTTTCCCTGTACAGCAGTGCGAGTTCATACGCCCATTTTTCCGTAAAACGCGTTTCACGATAGTTTTCGAGGAGCCGGATCCTGGATTCGAGCGGATCGCGGCGCGCGGTGAGAAGTCTGTAACGAAGCAGATAACGTGTCTCGTCCTTCGGCGACAGAAGCTCAAATTCATCACAGTATTTCAGCGCTTCCTGAAAATCTCCTGTTTTGATATTGATCTCGGTCAGCCTGTAAAGAACCGTCTTGCTGTCATGAGCGCGCCAGTAAGCGAACTGAAGGACCTTTTTCGCGTCCTCCGGCTGTTCCGCCGCCTCATAGATCTCTGCGATCATACAGAGCGTGCGGACGCTTTTGACTCTTTTCCAGTCAACCGTATCCGCTACCTGCGCAGCGGCGGAAAAATCCTGCTGCGCAGCCAGTGTCCGTATGCTTTCCAGACGTATCCTGTACTCTTCCTTATCCAACGCAATCACCTCTCAAAATGATATGCCAATCTGTGATCACCCTTCTAAATCTACTGTAACCGACTGCAGTCCCCAGATATCATCCACATAATCTTTGATCGTGCGGTCCGAGGAGAACTTTCCGCTGCAGGCGGTGTTCATCATAGCCATTCTTGCCCAGCGGTCTTTATCCCTGTAAGCTTCCTCCACTCTCTTCTGCGCATCCGCATAGGAGCGGAAATCCGCCAGAATGAAGTACGGATCCGCGCAGGAACCGTTCCAGCCGTCTAAGAGCGACTGGTAGATCGGACGGAACAGTTCCTTGTCCCGGGAATACGTCCCGTCGACCAGCTGGTCAAGAATCCGGTGAATGTCTTTATCGAAATCATAGATCGCGCGGGGATTGTACTCCCTTGTCCGCTCAAGACGGAGAACTTCATCCGCGGAGAGCCCGAAAATAAAGGCATTTTCCGCGCCGACTTCCTCTACGATCTCCACGTTCGCGCCGTCCATCGTTCCGAGGGTCGGTGCTCCGTTCAGCATGAATTTCATATTGCCGGTGCCGGAAGCTTCGCGGCTCGCCGTAGAGATCTGCTCGGAGACGTCCGCGGCGGCAAATATGATCTCGCCGTTCGATACGCGGTAGTTTTCGATAAACACTACTTTGATCCTGCCCGCGACGTCCGGATCGTTATTGACGACATCCGCCACCGAATTGATCAGCTTGATGATCAGCTTCGCGATCTGGTAGCCCGCCGAAGCCTTCGCGCCGAAAATGTAAGTGCGCGGATAGATGTCGATTTGCGGGTTCTCCTTGATCTGATTGTACAGATACATCACGTGAAGGATGTTGAGCAGCTGTCTCTTGTATTCGTGCAGGCGCTTGACCTGTACGTCAAAGATCGAATCCGGATCCACGTCGATCCCGTTGTTCTCTTTGATATAGGCGGCAAGACGCACCTTATTGGCACGCTTGATATCCATGAATGCTTTGCGCTCTGCCGGATCGTCGATATATTTCTTCAGGCCGGCGATCTTTGAGAGATCCGTCTGCCATCCGTCGCCGACTTTCTCCGTGACATATGCCGCGAGCAGCGGATTTCCGTGTCCGAGGAACCTTCTCTGCGTGATGCCGTTCGTCTTGTTGGAGAACTTCTCCGGCCACATCTCATAGAAGTCTTTCAGCACGTTGTTTTTGAGGATCTCTGTGTGCAACGCCGCAACGCCGTTGACGGAATAGCTGCCGACCATGGCGAGGTAAGCCATGCGCACCTGTCCGTCTCCGATGATGGACATACGGTCCTTTCTCGCCTGATCATTCGGGAATTTCGCCTCCACTTCAAGGAGGAAGCGGCGGTTGATCTCCTCAATGATCTGGTAGACTCTCGGCAGAAGCCTCGAAAAGAGACCGGTCGGCCATTTTTCAAGAGCTTCCTGCATGATTGTATGGTTCGTGTAAGCGCAGGAAGAGGTAACGATCTCCCACGCTTCATCCCATTCAAGGTGATATTCATCCATGAACAGTCTCATGAGTTCCGCGACTGCCACTGACGGATGCGTATCATTCATCTGGAAGACATATCTTTCCGGGAAACGGCTGAAATCCGTTCCAAACGCTCTGACATATTTGTCAAGGACGACCTGAAGAGAAGCAGAAATGAAGAAATACTGCTGTTTCAGGCGCAGTTCCTTGCCGGACTCATGGTTATCGTTGGGATAGAGCACTTCCGTGATGGTTCTGGCAAGGTTTTCCTGCTCGACCGCTTTCTGATAATCGCCCTTATCAAATGCTTCCAGCTCGAAATCGTTGATTGCCTCCGCATCCCAGAGACGCAGCGTATCAACGGCGTGATTGCCGTAGCCGACGATCGGCATGTCATAGGGCACGGCACGCACCGAGGAATAATTTTCATACAGATAGCGGTTTTTGCCGAGCTTTTCATCGTACTCGGTGCGGGTATTGCCGCCGAAGCGGATCTCTTTGGCATATTCCGGACGCTTCAGCTCAAACGGATAGAGATTCTTCAGCCAGTTGTCCGGCGCTTCGACCTGGAAACCGTCTTTGATCTTCTGCTTGAACATACCGTAATGATAGCGAATACCGCATCCGTAAGCGCTGTAGCCGCCCGTCGCCAGCGAATCGAGGAAGCAGGCCGCAAGACGTCCGAGACCGCCGTTGCCGAGAGCCGGCTCCGGTTCCTCGTCCTCGATCGCGTTGAGATCAAGGCCGATCTCGTCCAGTGCTTCCCTGACGGCGTCGTAAATTCCGAGATTCAGAAGGTTATTTCCGAGGGCTCTGCCGATCAGGAACTCCATCGAGAGATAAATGACGGTTTTGGGATGTTTCTTGAGATTTGTTCTCTGCGAAGCCATCCAGTCCCCGATGATAATATCTTCCACTTCTTCGGCGACTGCCACAAATTTCTGCTGCTGTGTCGCCTCCTCCAGATCTACTCTATACAGTCTTCTAAGATTTTCTTTGACTTCTTTGATGAATTCTTGTTTATCCAGTTCTCTTTTCATTTAGTATTATTCTCCGATTCTTTCTGCACAGTGTCGGAATCCGTGCATTCTTCTATACGGCTGCCGGAAGCCCGGAACCGTTTCCATGAAGCACTTCTGACGGATCAGATTTTTTCGACACCAAGCATTGCGCGCTCGGAATTGATCTGCCATTCTTTCGAGTATCCGCCCATTTCTCCGATGCGGATATCATCGCAAAGTACATCGTGTTTAATAGTTTCTTCGTTTCTGCGGATGATCTCCGCAAGTTTCTCATTTCCGTCAACATAGAGACGGATCCGGTTGACCACGTCAAAGCCGGCTTCTTTGCGCATCGTCTGCACTTTGCTGACGATCTCGCGCACGAACCCTTCTTCGATGAGTTCCGGCGTGAGCTGTTTGTCGAGAACGACGGTCACGCCGCCCCAGGACTGGGTCTCATACCCCTCGGACTGCGCGGTGTCGATCAGAAGATCCTCTCTTGTGAGCTCCGCTTCCTGACCGCCGACATTCAGAACAAGTTTTTCCGTCTCGTTCAGCTCCTTCATCGCGGCATTGCCGTCGATCTCCGCGAGCATGTTCTTGATCTGTCCGAGCAGTTTTCCGAACTTCGGGCCGACCGTTCTCATCTGCGGCTTAAATGTATAGGTGACGAAGCTCTCCGCGTCGGAGATCTCCTCCACTGCTTTTACATTGAGCTCGCTGCGGATGATCGCCTTGAAATATTCCGGGATCGCGTAATCCGCCTTGACGAACATCCTGCGAAGCGGCTGGCGGTTCTTGAGATTGGAGGCATTTCTGCCTGCGCGGCCCAGAACCACGATATTCAGAACATGCGCCATGTTGGCTTCCAGTTCCGGATCGATCAGTTCCTTGCAGGAGACCGGATAATCCGTAAGATGAATGCTCTCCGGCGCCTCCGGATCGATGCTCCGGACAAGGTTCTGATAAATGTCCTCTGTCATGAACGGGATCATCGGCGCGGCAAGTTTCGCCACGGTCACGACCGCGGTATACAGCGTCATGTAGGCGTTGATCTTGTCCTGCTCCATGCCCTTCGCCCAGAAGCGGGAGCGGCAAAGACGGACATACCAGTTGCTCATCTCATCCACAAAATCGTTAAGGGCTTTGCCCGCCTCCGTCACTTTATAGGAGGACATATTGGCATCCACTTCGGCGATCACGGTATTGAGACGGCTCAGGAGCCATCTGTCCATAACACCGAGCTTCTCGGGATCCAGCGTATATTTCGAGGCGTCAAATCCGTCAATATTTGCATAAAGGACAAAGAAGGCATAGGTATTCCACAGCGTGCCGAGGAATTTTCTCTGTCCCTCCCGGACCGCTTCGCCGTAGAAGCGGCTCGGCAGCCACGGCGCGGAGTTTACGATGAAATACCAGCGGATCGCGTCCGCTCCGTATTCTTTCAGGGCTTCCATCGGGTCCACGGCATTGCCCTTGGATTTGCTCATCTTCTGTCCGTTCTCATCCTGCACAAGGCCGAGGACGAGGCAGTTTTCGAAGCACGGTCTGTTGAAGATCAGCGTCGAGATCGCGTGCAGCGAATAGAACCATCCGCGGGTCTGGTCCACCGCTTCGGAAATGAACGCTGCCGGGAACTGGGCCTCAAAGAGCTCCTGATTCTCAAACGGATAATGGTGCTGCGCAAACGGCATGGATCCGGAATCGAACCAGCAGTCGATAACTTCCGGCACACGCTTCATCGTTCCGCCGCACTTTTCGCAGCGGCAGGTGACCGCGTCGATAAACGGCTTGTGGAGCTCGATGTCATCCGGGCAGTTGTCGGATTTCTGCTTCAGTTCCTCCTTGGAGCCGATCGCGATGCGTTCGCCGCACTGTTCGCACTCCCATACCGGAAGCGGTGTGCCCCAGTAGCGGTTGCGGGACAGCGCCCAGTCCTGAATATTTTCAAGCCAGTCGCCGAAACGGCCCTCTCCGATGCTCTTCGGGATCCAGTTGATCATCTTATTGTTGCGGATCAGATCCTCTCTGACCTCGGTCATGCGGATGAACCAGGATTCCCTCGCGTAATAGAGGAGCGGCGTGCCGCACCGCCAGCAGTGCGGATAATCGTGTTCAAATTTCGGAGCGGCAAACAGCTTGCCCTCCTCGTCGAGAGCCCGCAGGATCTGCGGATCCGCGTCCTTCACAAAGACGCCGTCCCAGGGAGTGCCCCCGCGCATCTCGCCTTTTTCATCGACGAGCTGGACCAGCGGCAGATCATAGTTTCTGCCGATCCTCGCGTCATCTTCACCGAACGCAGGCGCAATATGAACGATACCGGTACCGTCAGTCATCGTGACATAGCTGTCGCAGGTCACAAAATGCGCTTTTCCGTTCTTTGCACGGACAGCGTCGCCCGTGAAGGCAAACAGCGGCTCATATTCGATCCGCTCCAGATCTTTTCCTTTATAAGTCTCGAGGACTTCCGGCTCCGCCTCTTTGTTCCGGCCGAGGATCACCTTTTCCATCAGCGCTTCCGCGAGGATATAGTTGATATTTTCGTCCTTTACATGGATCTTGACATATGTCTCGTCCGGATTGACACAGAGGGCGACATTGGACGGCAGCGTCCAGGGCGTGGTCGTCCAGGCGAGGAAAAAGGTATTTTCCTGATCTTTCACTTTGAAGCGGACGACGGCAGAGCGCTCTTTGACCGCTTTATAGCCCTGCGCGACCTCGTGGGAGGACAGCGGCGTGCCGCAGCGCGGGCAGTACGGAACGACTTTGTAGCCCTTATAAAGAAGGCCTTTGTCGAAGATCTGTTTGAGCGCCCACCACTCGGACTCGATAAAGCTGTCATGGTAGGTGACATACGGATCGTCCATATCCGCCCAGAATCCGACGATATCCGAAAATTCACGCCACATTCCTTCATATTTCCAGACGGATTCCTTACATTTTTCGATAAACGGTTCGACGCCGTACTCTTCGATCTGTTCTTTTCCGTCAAGACCGAGGAGCTTTTCCACTTCCAGCTCTACCGGCAGGCCATGGGTATCCCAGCCGGCTTTGCGCGGCACCATCTCTCCCTTCATGGTGTGGTAGCGCGGAATCATATCTTTGATGACCCGGGTCAGGACATGGCCGATATGCGGTTTTCCGTTCGCTGTCGGCGGCCCGTCAAAGAACATATAGGTCGGGCAGCCTTCGCGGTTCCGGATGCTCTTGCGGAAAATATCATTTTCCTTCCAGAACTCCCTTACGCGGTTCTCCCTTTCCCTGAAGCTCAGGTCTGCGTCTACTCTTTTGTACATACTTAAGCAGTCTCCTTCAGTTTCTGTGATAATTATCTTATCGGGACAGCGGCGCTGTCTCCGGTAAAAGTCTGCGCATGAAGAGATCTGTGCCGGATGGGCACAGTCCTCTCAGCATAGTTAGTTTATTATAGATGGATTCCTTCTCTTTTGTCAAGAAAACAGCACTTTACAAGAATGGATTCAAGCGGTATCCTAACAAAGTAGGAAAAACAGGAAAGATCCGGCGTTTCTGCGCGGTTTTCCGCAGCCGGATGAGCTGAAGGAATATATGTTGATCAAGGAACTTCCCCACTACAGCATAGGAAATTATTACGGATTTAATCAGGAGTGGTACCGGGATTTCACCATGAACAAGGGAGGGTGCGCCGCAACGACAGCGGCGGAAATGTGCCTTCTCCTGCAGAAGTATTCCGGGATTTCCGGTCTGTATCCGTATGATACGGAACACGTGACCTTTGCCGACTTCAACAGCTTTGCGCTGACGATGAAGCCTTATCTCCACCCCCGGCTGACCGGCGTGGACCGTCTGTCCTATTATATGGAAGGCCTGAACCGGTATTTTCAGGACGCCGGCGTGAAAGGCGTCACCATGGAAGGATATTCCGGAAACGCCCCCTATGATGAGGCTGTGAAGACACTGACGGACCGGATCGACAGAGGAATTCCCGTGCCTTTCCTGCTTCTCGGCCACACGGATAACGCCCTGTATGATTTTATCTGGCACTGGTTTCTCCTCAACGGATACCGCTCGGATGAAAACGGCCTGTTTGTAAAGGCCGCCAGTTACGGGGAATATGTCTGGCTGGATTTTGAGCATCTGTGGAATACCGGTTTTCAAAAAAAAGGCGGTATGATCCTGTTTCACATAAGCGAAGAACATGAATAATACCGATACCAACGCGCTCAGCAGCAACGCCGCTTCCGCCCCGGGCACCCCGTCCGGGGATGTTTTGATTCCCGCGTATTCTCTCTCCGGGGAGCCTCTGGTCACCAAAAGACGGACTCCTCCCAAAGGGATCCGCTCCAATCTTCCCGACAGAAAAATCGATCCTTCCTATTATATAGTGTTCGATCTCGAGTGGAATCAGTGTCCCTACGGAAAAGGCCGTGAGAACAAATCCCTGCCGTTCGAGATCATTGACATCGGCGCGGTCAAACTGGACCGGGATCTGAATGTCGTGGATATTTTCCACCAGTTCGTAAAGCCGACCGTCTACCGCACACTGCATTTCCGCACCCGGGACGTCATCGGCATTTCCCGCCGCGAGCTCGACAGCGGCATGCTCTTTCCGGATGCCGTGCGCGCTTTTCTCCGCTGGTGCGGGCGCGATTATATTTTCTGCACCTGGGGCGACCAGGATCTTCTGGAGCTGCAGCGGAATCTCGCATTTTACGGTCTTCTGGACCTCCTTCCGGGCCCTGTCTTTTTTGAGGACGCCCAGAAGCTTTTCGCCATCGCCTTTGAGGAGCGCCAGAAGCGCCGCTCCCTGTCCTATGCCGCGGAGTATCTTGCGATCGAACAGACCCGGGAATACCACCGGGCCTATGATGACGCCGCCTATACCGCGCTGGTCGTGCAGAAGCTTCCGCTGAAAGTCCTTCATTACGATTATTCCATCGACTGCTATCAGCACCCGATGTTCGCGGAAGAAGAGATCCGTCTCTTCTATGACCGCTATGAAAAATACATTTCCAGAGAGTTTCCCTCCAAAGAGTCCGCCATGCGGGACAAAGAAGTCACCGCACTGCGCTGCGTCGTCTGCGGAAAGAACGTCAAGCGTCTTCTCCGCTGGACCGCGAAGGGAAACCGTCACTATATTGCCATCGGCCAGTGCCGCACGCACGGCTTTGCCTACGGGCGCATCCGCGTCAAATACACGGAAGACGGGGACCTCTATGTGGAGAAGATCACCCGCACCGCGGAAGAAGCGGAAGCCGCCGCCGAGCTCTCCCAGCATGGCATAAATATCTGACATCTGCGTCCCGACTGTTTTCTTCTCACACCGCTTCATGGTATAATGGGAACACCTGTAAGAGCAGGAACGCCGTCCGCGCCGCGGACCGTTCCTTAAAAAGGATACCCGGAACGAAGGAGGGATTCCCAATGAATGATCTGGTAATGAGAAATCTCAGCTACGGTCTGTTTGTATGCACCGCCCGCGACGGAGAAAAAGACAACGGATGCATTATCAATACGGTCACACAGGTCGCCAGCACCCCTAACCGCATCTCCATAGCCGTCAATAAAGCCAATTATACGCACGACATGATCCTGAAGACACGGAAATTCAACGTTTCCATCCTCAGTGAAGCCGCACAGTTCAGCACTTTCCAGCACTTCGGCTTCCAGAGCGGACGCGACGTGGACAAGATGGCGGGCATCGAGTTCAGCCGCTCGGAAAACGGCATCGTTTACATCACGAACGGATGCAACGGCTTTATTTCCGGAGATGTGTATGACGCCATCGACGTCGGTTCCCACACGCTGTTCCTCGCGGACGTAGCGGACGGGGATGTCTTTGACAAGACCGCTTCGGCAACCTACGCCTACTATTTCGCCAATATCAAGCCGAAACCGCAGCCTGCCCCCGAGAAGAAAAAAGGGTGGGTCTGCACGATCTGCGGATATATTTACGAAGGGGAGGAGCTTCCGGCGGACTTCATCTGCCCGCTCTGCAAGCATCCCGCTTCCGACTTCAAGCCGCTTTAAATAATAACCTTTGAAGTTCCGCACGCAAAAAGAGACATACCCGCTGCTGAGCGACATTGTCCAAAGGAGCCCGAAGACCTCAGGCTGAGGGGGACGACGACCGAGCGTAGCAGCGGGTATGTCTCTTACTATTTAGTATTTACTATCTAGTATTTACTATTCACTATCTATATACTTCTTATTTACAGCAGGGTCAGAAGCTCCTTGCGGAGACCGTCCCATCTCGCGTCCGCGATACCGAAATCCATTTCTCTGAAGGACCAGACGCTTCTCGCGATCTGATGTTTCTCAAACACTGCGTGCAGCGCGCGGAACCATTTCAGAGCGGTTTCCGGAGGAACCTGATCGATCACCCCGTACTCGCCGCAGTAAAGGGCGGTTCCCTCTTCTTCCGCTTTCCTGATTGCCGGGGCAAACAGCTCTTCAAAATACGCTTCCGACGCGCCGCTCTCCTCATAGGAGAAGCCCGTGCGGTCAATCAGCTCCGGCATCCAGTGAGCGCCCTGATGCGTGAACCGGATCGGATCATAGCAGTGGAAATTGTAGATCACATTCTTATCCTGCGGGCTGTCCAGATCCGGGACTGCTCCCACATTGTTGTGGTGATAGCTGCCCAGAAGGATCAGAGAGTCCGGTGCCGCAAGGCGGATCCTGCGGATGCATTCCGAGGAGATCCTTTTCCACGCGGGAAGATATTCTTTCTCGGTCACCTCATTTAAAAGCTCGAAGGCAACGCTGCCGCTCATCGCACCGAAATGTCCCGCCAGCGCTTCCCAGATCCGGTAGAACTGTTCCTGGTATTTCTCATTTTCAAAGAAACCGCTCTCCCCCTCATTCTGGTCAAAGGAGAAGCCCGCTGTCTTATGCAGGTCAAGGACCGCGCGGAGTCCGTATTCGCCGCAGTTCTCCAGGGCATTTTGGATCCTCGAGATTCCTTTGGCGCTGATCTCTCCCTCTTCCGTGCACAGCACGTTGTAGTCAACCGGGATCCTCACATGATCGAATCCCCAGGAAGCGATCGTCTCAAAATCCTTCTCTGTAATAAAACCGTTCAGACGTTCCTCGCTGTAGTCGCACTGGGACATCCAGCCGCCCAGGTTCATTCCTTTGTAAAAACCTTTATCTTTCAGTGTCATATCAACCCTTGACCGCGCCGTCCGTCGCGCCGCGAATAATGGATTTGCTGAGAATAATATATACGACCATAACAGGCAGGATCGCCAGGAGAATGAACATATATACTTTTCCCATGTCGAATTTCGAGTAGTCCGCCGAGCGAAGCTGGGCGATCATGATCGGGACAGTCTTCAGTTCCGCTTTATCAAGAAGGAGGGCAGGAATGAAGTAATTGTTCCAGGATGCGACGAACGCGAAAACCATCTGGACCGCGATCGCCGGCTTCATGATCGGCAGAACAATCTGGTTAAATGTGCGGAATTCACTGGATCCGTCAATTCTTGCCGCCTCCACCATGCCGATCGGCAGAACGCTCTCAAGATACTGCTTCATGTAGAAGAACACCACCGGAGCAGCGATCGAGGGAAGGATCAGCGGCAGATAATTATTGGTCAGGTGAAATTTGTTGACCAGCTGGATAAATCCGACCGCCGACACCTGGGTCGGGATCATCATGACAGCCATGATGAACATGAACATCGTATTTTTCAGCTTAAAATCGTAAACGTGAATGCCGTATGCCGTCAGCGCGGAAAAATAAGTGGTCAGGACCGCGCAGCAGGCCGCGATGATAAAGCTGTTCAGCATTCCTCTTGGGATATTGATGGAGGCGTCCGTCCACGCGTTCCTCAGATTATCCAGGAAATGTCCTCCCCACTTCAGCGTGAAGCCGCCCTGGAGCTGCGCGTTGGACCGGCTGGAATTCACGATCATCATCACGAAGGAGAAGAGGCACAGGACCGTCAGGAAAATAAGAATCGCATAAACGACGATCCGGCATATGAGGAGCTGTCTGGCAGCTTTCTTATTATTTATCTCTGTCACGGTGTCTCCCCCTGTTCTGTCTGTATGTTGCCGACATGGATCTGTAGACTATCAGGCTGAGCGCTGCGGAGATGATGAAGAGGATCACGCTGATCGCTCCCGCCATACCGTAGTTTTTGGAAGTCTGCAGGTAATTGTTGAGATACATGACCATGGTCATCGACGCCCGGTCCGGCGTGCCCTTCGCATTTGTCAGGACCTGCGGGACATCGAACATCTGAATGCCTCCGATCATTGCAGTGATGATAACGTATACGAGGATCGGCTTCAGAAGAGGAAGCGTCACGTTTTTAAACACCTGCAGGGAGGACGCTCCGTCGATATAGGCGGCCTCGAACAGCCCCTGATCGATTCCCATGATGCCTGCCATAAGGAGGATCGTCGTATTGCCGAACCACATGAGGAAGTTCATGAGGGAGATCAGGACCCTGACCGGTACTTTCAGGTTCAGGAAATCGATGGAAGCCTTCGCCATTCCGGAGGAGACCAGGATCTTATTGATCGGGCCGACCGGGGAGAACAGGGTAAAGAACAGCATGGAAAATGCCGCTGCCATGATCAGGTTAGGCATATAAATAACGGTCTTGAAGAACTGCTGTCCTTTGATATTCAGTCTCGTGCTGGTGAAGAACACCGCAAGGAGCAGCGCGACAGCGACCTGCGGCACCGCGCCCATGACCCAGAGGATCATTGTATTGCCGAAATACTTCAGCATGCCGATCGAGCCGGATTTATCAGGTGTAAAGAGCGAGATGAAATTCTTCAGTCCGACGAATTTCGGTCCGACCTGCATGAGCCCGTCCCGGTAATTCATAAATAAGCTGTTATAAAATGTCATCAGCTGCGGAGTCAGTGTAAAGATAATGTACGCGATGAAAAATGGCGCTACAAAAATATATCCCCACTTCGCGTAGCTGATTCCGCTTTTCTTTCTGTCCACTCGGGTTCCCTCCTTGCCTTAGCTGCCTGTCCGCCCTGCATCGGGCTGCAGCCTCTATACTGTGAGAGGCAAGGTTTATCACCTTGCCTCCCCAAGCTGTTCCGGATGATTCGTTACGGGGTAACGATCGCCGGGTAAGTCTCATTGACGTAGCTGTAGAAGTTGTTCAGTGCCGTCTCTTTGTCAACATTGCCCTTGAAGTATTCCTGAAGGTTGCTCTGGAGGCCTTCGTTGAGGAGCTGATCATAGATGGTCTGGTTTTCGAAACGGATGTTCTTGGCAAGTTCTACGAATACAGCGGTGTCATTCTGTCCGCCGAGGAATTCTGAACCGTAGTCCGGATCTTCCGCGAATTTGGCGTTGACCGCCTGGTTGTTGGAGAACTGTGCTTCATTCTGAACGAGGTTCGAGCAGACTTCTTCGTCGTTGATGAATGTGTTCATGATATCCGCAACGACGTCAGCGTTGTCTGTGCCTGTCGGTGCAAGAAGCCATGTGCCGCCCCAGAAGTGAGCCTGCGGTCCCTGGCAGATCGCCCAGTCGCCCATGCAGCCTTTTTCCGGATCCTGTGCGTTGCCCATGCAGAAGTTGAAGTACCATGCCGGGCCGAAGAAGCACATCGTCTTGCCGTCAGCGAACATCTGGACGTTCTTTTCTTCATCCCAGATACCGGCTGTCAGAGTTTCGTCTTTTTCGATAAACTTTTCAGTCTGAGCGATCCATGCTTCGATCTGCGGATCAAACTGAAGGTTGCCGTCAGCGTCGACCCACGGAGAAGTCGCGTTGTTGGAGAAAACACGGTAGGTCTCAGCGAAGGAAGCTGTCATGTAATAGCCCTTTTCTTTCGCAGTGTCAGCAACCGCTTCAAATTTGCTCCAGTCGGAGAGAAGTTCCTGCACTTCCGCCGGATCGTCGGTTCCGAGAACATCTTTCGCGATGGAACGGCGATAGATCAGAGCGGACGGGCAGCACTGGAAGGAAACGCCCTTGACGACGCCGTTGGCATCCGATGCGGCCTGTACAGTATATTCATAAGCATTGGAGAAATCCGTAACGCCCATTGCCTCGACATCCTGAGTAAAATCAGAATTCGTATATTTCAGGATGTAGTCGGCTTCCGCGAGGAACATGTCGACTTTGTCCTTGGCCGCAGCGCTTTCCTGGTTGAGGAGCGCCTCGTCGAGTTTCTGCTGGTATGCGCCGTTGTCAGAAGGAGTGATGACCCAGTTTACTGTGTAGCCTTCCGGTACGGTGTAATATTTCTCAAAGAAGCCCTTGAACTCTTCGTTCCATGCATAGATGTTGATGATCTTGCTGTCATCCGATGCCGCCGGTTCTTCCGCCGGTGCTTCTGCCACTTCTTCCGTGGTCTCTTCTGCCGGCTCTTCCGCAGCTTCCTCTACCTTTACCTCTTCCGCTGCGCTTTCAGCTGTTTCCGCTGCAGAAGACGCTGCTCCGCCGCCGCATGCCGCGAGGGAAAGTGTCATTACTGCTGTGAGTGCAAGTGCGATCACTTTTTTCATTTTTTCTTTTCCTCCTTTTATTGTGTGGCAGTTTTCGCGGCCGCGCCGCCTGCCACAGGTTTCTCTTTTAAAAACTGTTTTATTTATTCAAAGGAAAATGATCTATTCATTTTCCGAAGAACCGTTTTTGTCCAGAACGGACTCTCCTTCGATCAGCTTTCCGGGGACGATGATGCGGTCCAGCAATGCCGTCTTCGGATGTTCGATCAGCTCGATCAGTTTTGCCGCTGCAGACCTGCCCAGTGTCTTCGTATCCTGCCGGAGGGTCGTCAGCTTCGGGCTGATGATCCCCGCGATCGGGATGCCGTCGTATCCGGCTGTGGAGATCTCTTCCGGGATCCGGATCTCCGCCTCCTGCAGCGCCCGAAGGCCGCCCAGATAGGAGAAATCATCGGGATAAAGAATGCAGTCGATCTCTTTCTTTCCGGCGAGAAGTTCTTTTGTTATAAGGTAGCTCTTCTCGGAATCGTGGTAGGCGCCGTCGATAATCAGTTCCTCATCCGGCGTGATCCCCTCGCTCTCCAGGGCTCTGTAGAAACCGGTCAGCCGGTTTGCCGTGACCGCCGTCTGTTCTCCGTGGATAAATGCGATCTTCCGGTGTCCTTTTGAGAGAATGTACCGGGTCAGTTCCTCCATGCCCTTTACATTATCGGAAATGACCGCCGCCCTGTTATTGAAAATGTGGTCGATCGTGACCACCGGGAGGTCAGATTCCACCAGCTCCCGCACCTGGGGATCTTCGAAATTGACGGAGGCGATCACCACGCCGTCGACGCCTCTGTATCTGCAGTGCTGCAGATATGTCGTTGTTCTGCCGCCGACAAACCGGTTGATAAAGGTTATGTCGTATCCGTGGCTCTCCGCTTCGGCTTTCAGGTTCTCGAGGACGGAGGAGAAATACTCATGGGCGAGACCGCTGCTTCGTTCATCCACAAACAGGACTCCGATATTATAGGTACGGTTTGTCTTCAGCGCTCTCGCGGAGGCGTTGGTGAGATAACCCATCTCATCCGCGACCTTTGCGATCTTCTCTCGGGTGGCTTCTCCGATGTCCTGCTGTCCGTTCAGCGCCTTGCTTACAGTCGCCACAGAAACGCCGCACTTCTTTGCTATATCCTTCATTGAAACCATCGGCTGCCCCCTTCTCAACTTGCCCGGGAACTGTTTCAGTCCGTTTTGCTTAATCGTTTTCGTAACTCCAAATTAGCTCATCATTTTGGAAAATGCAAGGGCTTTTCGTCATTTTTCTCATTTTTGTAACTTTTCAACAGGCGTTTATGGGCACTTTTGTGTGTTTTCGACAAAGAATGCCTTCATTTTCGAAATCCAGAAAAAAGCTCTTGCAATTCAAATGGAAATCGTCTACTGTAAAATATGAATTTTGCTTGAAAATACGGCATCTTAATCGATTTAGTATTTGGTTCAGAACGAATTCATTCCGAAAGGAGCTTCCTGATTATGCAATACGGACATTTCGACGACGTGAACCGGGAATATATTATTGAAACGCCCCGCACTCCGCTTCCGTGGATCAACTATCTCGGATCCGAAGATTTCTTCGCGCTGGTTTCCAACACCGCCGGAGGCTACTGCTTCTATAAAGACGCGCGCCTCCGCCGCCTCACGAGATACCGCTACAACGCCAACCCGCTCGACATGGACGGCTTCCATTACTATATTAAGGACGGCGGTTCCGTCTGGAACATCGCCTGGAAGCCCTCCCAGGCGGAGACCGACCGCTGCGTCTGCCGCCACGGACTCGGGTACACCGTCTTCGAGGCGGAAAAGGACGGCATAGCCGCTTCTCAGGAAATGTTTGTTCCGCGCGGGGACAACTGCCTTCTGACCCGGATCAGGCTCCGGAACACGGGCAGTGCGGAAAAGAAAATCTCTCTCTTCTCCTTTCTTGAGTTCTGTCTCTGGGACGCCGTGGAAGACGGCTCCAATTTCCAGCGGAATTACAGTACCGGTGAAGTAGAAGTGTCTGATCAGGCCATCTACCACAAGACAGAGTACCGTGAGAGACGGGATCATTACGCTGTTTTGTTTGCCAACAGAAAATTTGACGGATTCGACACCGTGAGGGACGCCTTTATCGGGATGTACAACTCTCCCGCCGCCCCGCAGGCCGTACTGGACGGCGCCTGCACCGGTTCGCACGCGCACGGGTGGCAGCCCTGCGCGGCCCAGCAGTTCAATATGGAACTTGCGCCCGGCGAGGAGCAGTCTGTCATTTTCATGCTCGGTTATGTCGAAAACCCGGAAGAGGAGAAATGGGAAGCGCCCGGAATCATTAATAAGACCCGGGCGGACGCGATGGCGGCAAAATATGATACGGATGAGAAATTTGACGGCGCGAAGGAAGCCCTGCGCCTCTTCTGGGAGGATCTCCTGTCCGGCTACCGCGTCTCCTCCGGCTATGAGAAGCTCGACCGCATGGTCAACATCTGGAATCAATACCAGTGCATGGTGACATTCAACATGAGCCGTTCCGCGAGCTATTATGAGAGCGGTACCGGCCGCGGCATGGGATTCCGCGACTCCTGTCAGGACCTTCTCGGCTTTGTGCATATGATCCCGGACCGGGCGAGAGAGAGGATCCTGGATATCGCGGCGACCCAGTTCCCGGACGGCAGCGCTTACCACCAGTACCAGCCTCTCACAAAGAAAGGGAACAGCGATATCGGATCCGGTTTCAACGACGACCCGCTCTGGCTCATCGCCGGAACGGACGCGTATCTCCGGGAGACCGGCGATTACTCGATCCTGGACGAGATGACGCCGTTCGACAATGACGCCTCCCTTGCGGAACCTCTCATGGAGCATCTCCGCCGGAGCTTCCGTTATACCGTGACGCATCTCGGCCCGCACCGCCTGCCTCTGATCGGCCGCGCGGACTGGAATGACTGCCTGAATCTGAACTGTTTTTCAAAGCATCCGGGCGAGAGCTTCCAGATCACGGGACCTTCCGAAGGACCTGTGGCGGAGAGCGTTTTCATCGCGGGCATGTTTGTAAAATACGGACGCGCTTACGCGAATATCTGCGAGCACACCGGTCTTACCGAAGAAGCCGCGCAGTGTCTTGAAGAAGTCCGGAAAATGGAAGAAGCGGTGCTGGATGCCGGATGGGACGGCGAATGGTTCCGCCGCGCTTACGACGCGTTCGGCAATGTAGTAGGCGGAAAAGAATGCGAAGAAGGACAGATCTTCATTGAGCCCCAGGGAATGTGCGTCATGGCGGGGATCGGCGTGAAGACCGGAGAAGCGGAAAAAGCGCTGAAAAGCGTCGAAGAAAAGCTGGATACGAAGTACGGCATCGTACTGCTCACACCGGCCTATACCCGGTATCACCTGGAACTCGGGGAGATCTCGAGCTATCCGCCCGGATATAAAGAGAACGCCGGTATTTTCTGCCACAACAATCCGTGGATCGTCTGCGCCGAGACGGAGATCGGCCACGGCAGCCGGGCTTTTGAGGTCTATCGCCGCACGGCGCCGGCCTATATCGAGGAGATCAGCGAGATCCACCGGACCGAGCCCTACGTCTACTCCCAGATGATCGCCGGAAGGGATGCGCCCGGTTTTGGCGAGGCAAAGAACAGCTGGCTTACCGGAACCGCCGCATGGACATTTTTAAGCATTTCCCAGGCGATCCTCGGCATTACTCCGACGCTGGACGGCTTAAAGATCGATCCGTGCATTCCGAAATACGTGAAGCGTTTTACGGTTACCCGCCGTTACCGCGGAGCCATTTACCATATCACGGTGGAAAATCCGGACAGCGTCGAGAAAGGCGTTCTCCTCCTCACTGCTGACGGGGATCCGGTCCGCGGAAATATCCTTCCGCAGGCGGCGGCAGGGACATCCGTCGAAGTATCCGTGATCATGGGATAACCTTCTTTACTCAACGGATTTGAGCGACTCCGCCATATTGATCTTCTCGATCCGGAAACTCATGAACTGATTGATGAGGATAGTGAAGACAAATGTCAGCACGACGGACAGCACGAAGCTGACCGGGCGGATCGTAATATTAAAATAAACCAGATCGACCACGATCTGTCTGATCACAAAGCGGTGCAGCGCGACGCCCAGAAGCAGGCCGAGCGCTGCGCCGAATGCTGTCAGCACAAGATTTTCCCGGAATACGTAATCTGAGGTCTCTTTTCTGTAAAACCCCAGTACTTTGATCGTCGCGATCTCCCGGATCCGCTCCAGGATGTTGATATTTGTCAGATTGTAAAGGACGACAAAAGCAAGACCCGCTGCGCTCACGATCACGAGAAGGACGATATAATTGAGGCTCGACATCATTTTCGTGAGCCTTATCTTGAAATCCTCAAAAAGCGTGACGCTCGCGACGTCGCTGTTCGACGCCAGAGCGGCCTGCGCCTCGTAAATATCCGCGCCTTCCTCAAAATTGACATAAGCGCCGTTGGCGTCGGCCTCTCCGACCGCCTCTTTCAGCATTTCCGGCGCGAGGATCACATAATTGTAGACGTGATTTTCGAATACGCCGGCGACCCGGACAGTGATCATGTTCATATCCTCGTCCCGGAGACGGATCGTGTCCCCTTCCGCGATATGATACCGCTCCGCGAGGCTGCAGGAGATCAGCGCCTCCCCGTTTTCCGGCAGTGAAAGGCTCTCCCCCTCGCGGGTGTGCAGGCGGAAAAAGTCACCGATCTCCTCCCCGAAGGGAGCGATGACCTGAACACTCTTGACATTTCCGCCGGAGAGAAGATCCCAGGAAGCGCCTTTGTAGAGCATGACAGACGCGTTCCTGTCCCGCACCGCGTTCTCCAGTTTTTCCGGCATCCGGTCTTCCTTCCCGTTCCGGAAGACCATATCCGCGTCCGCGACCTGGATCGTCTCGTACTGGATCTCGGCAAAGGACGCGATGGAATCCTTGATTCCGAACCCGGTCAGTAGGAGCGCTGTGCACCCGCTGATGCCGATGATCATCATAAAGAACCTTTTTTTGTACCGGAGGATATTTCTCGCAGAGATCTTATGCATAAATCTCATGCGGTTCCAGATCCCCGGAATGCGCTCGAGAAAGACCCGTTTTCCCGCTTTCGGGGCCTTGGGCCGCAGAAGAGATGCCGCCGGCTCCCGGAGTTCATGGCGGACGCTTGCATATGTCGTGCCGAGGGAGCATACCGCGGAGACCGCGAAGACGACGGCCGCGAGCTTCCATTCCGGTATCCATTCGAGCGGAATGGAGATATACATGATGTCGTAGGCCATCCAGATCACCGAAGGGAACAGGAAAATGCCCGCGACGTATCCGAAAATACAGCCCGACATCGCCGCGCTGCCGGAGTAGACCGCGAAAGTCCTGAAAATATCTCCTTCCGAGTATCCAAGCCCTTTCAGCACACCGATCTGACTGCGCTGCTCTTCCACCATGCGGGTCATCGTCGTCATGCAGACAAGCACCGCTACCAGGATAAAGAACACCGGAAATACCTTCGCGACCTGACGCACAATGGAAGAATCACTCTTAAAACACTCATAAGCGATATTTGTATTTCTTTCGAGAAGGTAGGTATCCGGCTCCTCAAAATCAGCCAGTTCTTTCTCCGCGTCCGCGATCTTCTTCTCCGCGTCCCGGATCTCCCGATCGTAGGTTTCCTTCCCGTCCCGGTACTCCGCAAGGCCGTCCTCATAGTCTTTCAGGCCGTCCTCATATTCGAGCACGCCCTCTTCATAATCCGCTTTTGCGGATTCGTATTCCGCAAGACCATCCTCATATTTCTTCCTGCCGCTCTCGTACTCCGCAAGACCGCTGTTGTACTCCGAGACACCGGACTGGTATCTGGCGACGCCCTTCCGGTACTCTTCCTCGCCTTTCTCATACTTCGCAAGGCCTTCGTTGTACTGCTGCAGGGCGGCTTCGTACTGTGCTTTCCCTTCATTATATCCGGCGAGGCCCGTCTCGTACTGCGTCTTTCCTTCGTTATAGGCCGCAAGACCTGCCTCATACCGGGCCAGTCCTTCATTATACTGCTGCAGAGCAGCTTCGTACTGTACCTTCCCTTCATTGTATCCGGCAAGTCCCGCCTCGTACTGCGTCTTTCCTTCGTTATAGGCCGCAAGACCCGTATCATACTGTGCTTTTCCCGCCTCATAGGCCTCAAGGGACGCGCGATACGTTTCCTCAAGTGCCGCCGCCTGTTCGGGAGGCAGGAGTTCTTTGTGCGCCAGCTGTTCCTCCATCGCCCGGATTCCCTGCTGCGCCTCATCAAGCTGTTCCCTGGCGGCAGCAAGTTCCTGCCCTTTCGTTTCCAGTTCCGACCGGGCACTGTCGAGCCCTTCTTTGGCCGCATTCAGCCGTGAAAGAGTGTCATCCAGCTGTTTTTTGCCCTCGTCCAGCTGTTTTTTCGTCTCGTCCAGCTGCGCCTTTCCGGCTGTCAGTTCCTTCTGCGTCTCGTCCAGCTGTTTTTTGCCGTCTGCCAGCTCCTTCTGGGAGGCGTCCAGCTGTTTTTTTCCGTCCTCCAACTCTTTTTTGGAGGCGTCAAGCTGCGTCCTTCCGCTGTCCAGCTCTTTTTTGGCGTCCGCAAGTTCCCTGTGGGCGCTGTCCAGCTTTGTTTTCGCATCGTCCAGTTCTGTTTTCGCGTCCGCAAGTTCCGCCTGAGCGTCCGAAAGCTGTTCCCTGCCGTCTTTCAGTTCGGAAGATGCGTCATCCAGTTCCGCCTTTCCGTCCCGGAGTTCTTTTTCAGCATCATCAAGTTCGGCCTCTCCGTCCGTTTTCTTCTCCTCAAACTCATCCTTCGCGTCCGCAAGCTCTTTTTCCGCATCGGCAAGAAGCCTTTCGTAACGGGCGTCCGCCGCCTTCCGGACGGCATCTTCCCAGCGGTCCCTGCCCTCGTCAAGACGCTCTTCATATGCGTCGGAGAACAGTTCCTCCTGATCCTTCAGAAGAACGTAGGCCTCGGTATAGTAATCCTCGGAAAACGCTTTCCTCGGAAAATAGGCGAATCCCGTCACAGAACCGTTGCCGATGGTCGTCGTCCCTCTCTCAAAGTTGATATAGAGAGGAGTGTCAGCAAATCCGACGACGGTATAGCGGCGGTTTTTAAATGCCTCCAAAGTATCTTTCTCATTGGAAGAGGACAGAACCAGCGTGTCGCCGAGAACCAGTGACATCCTGTTTTCGGCGTCAACGACACATTCGTCCGCCGATGCAGGCATCCTTCCCTCATCGAGACGAAGTGTGTTTATATTTTCCGTAATGGAATAGATTTTGCAGACTGACGTGCCGCCGTCCTCTCTGTCGACCAGGACATCGTACTGCCATCCGCCCTCCACGGCGGCGGCATCCTCCTCAAGGCGCAGCGAAGCGATGTCCTCCTCCTCAAATCCGAGAGTGGACAAAACGCGGTAATCATAGAAGTGATGCTCTTTATAGAAACTGTCAACGGTATGGATCATGACGGGCGTCGTGATCCGGAGTCCGGAGAAGAAGCCGACCCCCAGCGCGATGATCGCAAAGATGGCAAAAAAGCGCCCGAAAGAGCCCCGGATCTCCCGGAGCGTCATCAGGCTGAGAGTTCTCTTCTTTTTTCCTACCATTCGATCTCCGAGATATCGGCGGGATCCGCGTTGCAGTAAATTTCCTCCACTCTCCCGCTCCTGACCCGGATGACCCGGTCGGCAATGGCGGTGATGGCGGAGTTGTGGGTGATCACGACGACTGTCATGTCTTTTTCCCTGCAGGTGTCGTAAAGAAGCTTCAGAACGGCTTTGCCGGTGTTGTAATCCAGCGCCCCGGTAGGCTCATCACAAAGAAGCAGTTTCGGGTTTTTCACGAGTGCTCTCGCGATCGCTACCCGCTGCTGTTCTCCACCGGAAAGCTGGGCAGGAAAATTGGACATTCTGTCGCGGAGGCCCACATGTTCCAGGACCTCCCCCGGCACGAGAGGATCCTGCGACAGCTGTGCCGCAAGTTCCACATTTTCGAGAGCGGTCAGGTTCTGAACGAGATTATAGAACTGGAAGACAAATCCGATATCGTACCGCCGGTAGGTCGTGAGCTGTTTCTTGTCGAAGGCGGAAATTTCGCGCCCGTCAAGAAACACCCTGCCCTCCGTCAGGGAATCCATGCCTCCCAGAATATTGAGGATCGTCGTTTTTCCGGCGCCCGAGGCACCGACGATGACGCAGAACTCCCCCTTTTCAATGGAAAAGCTCGCTCCGGAGAGCGCCGGGATATCCACCTCGCCGCTCCTGTATATTTTTTTGACATCCTCAAAAACAACATATGCCATGGGTTATTTTTCATTCTCCATGTTGTAAGCCATCATGCAGTCCTGCACCGCGAATTTGCCGCCGCCGATCTCAAGGTCGACGCCGGTGATAAACGACGCGCAGGGTGAGGCGAGAAAGACCACCGGCTTTGCGATCTCCTCCGGCGTGCCCGTGCGGTGCATCGCGATATCTTTATAATATTTCTCCGGATCGGATTTGATCATCTCATAGGCGAGGGGTGTCAGGATAACGCCCGGCATATATCCGACGACCCGGATGCCGAACGGCGCGAGCGCGCCTGCGGTGGATTTCGTAAATGACGCGACAGCACACTTGGACGCCGCGTAGATCGTGCTGTTGGCCTGCGCCATGTGCGTCGCGAAGCTGGAGGCGTTGATGATGACGCCGCCGCCCTGCTCCTTCATGATTCTGCCCGCGATCTGGGTCCCGAGGAATACGGATTTGGTGTTGACGTTCATGATATAGTCATAATCCTCTTCGGAATAATCGAGAAAACGTCCGAGACGATTTGTCCCGGCGTTGTTGACCCAGACGTCAAGAGTGCCGTATTTTTCCTTCACACGCGCCGCGAACGCGCTGACTTCACTTTCTTTTGACGCATCCAGTGCCTCGTAATAAAGATCGTATCCCTCCTGCGCGAGTTCGTCAGCGAATGCTTTGACCGCCTCTTTGTTCCGGCCGAACGTCGCCACAGAAGCGCCTTCCTTCAGAAATTCCCTGACGATCGCGCTGCCGATCCCCTTGGAGCCGCCCGTTACAACAACTACTTTTCCAGCAAGACCAAGATCCATATGCTTCCTCCTTCCGGCATTTTATCCGGTCATTTATAAAATTCATCATACACGGAAAAGATGTTTTTGGCAAACCCGCAACTGCCTATGGCAAATTGTTTCCGATTGTGCGACAATGATTCTGCCACGGGAGGTTTTATACTTATGATTTACAGACATTTCACAAAAACGATCCTCGCTGCTGTTCTCTCACTCACTCTGTTCCTTACCGGCTGCGGCGGCAGTCTGCTGCTTGAAAGCGGCAGCGACGCGGCGGAGGGCGTTTCCGGAAACAGTGAAGCCGAGGAGAGTGTTTCCATAGAAGATACCGGTAATGAGGATAACGAAGGAACTTCTTCGGAGGAAGACGCACTGCCGGAGGCCGGCGGTCAGGAGGACAGTTCCGGTTCCGAAGCGGGACCGGAGAACAGTGATCCCGTCCCGGAAGAATCCGAAGAAGAGAAAGAAATACCGGTCATCGCTCCGGAATCATTTACCGTCAGAGAGGATATGGAGATCACATTTGATCCTTCATGGACCTACGGGGAATTCTCCGTCATCAATTCCGGCACGGCAAAGCTGTATTATTCCCACGCAGCTGCACCGAAAGACATCACGGTCTGCATCAATGCCGGCCACGGCACACAGGGAGGATCGAACGTCAAGACCCAGTGCCATCCGGACGGGACGCCGAAAGTCACGGGCGGCACCACCGCTGCCGGAGAGACCAGAGCGGTCGCTGTCTCCACCGGAATGGATTTCGCTGACGGCACGCCGGAGAGAGCCGGCAATCTGGCCCTCGCCCTCATCGTAAAAGACAAGCTTCTGGAGGACGGCTACAACGTCCTCATGATCCGGGAGACGGATGACGTTCAGCTGGATAACATCGCCCGCACGCTCATTGCAAATGAATACGCGGACTGCCACATCGCGATCCACTACGACAGCACTTCCTCCGATAAGGGAGCCTATTTCATGAGCGTGCCGAATGTCTCCTCCTACCGCGCGATGGAACCGGTGGCGTCCCACTGGGAAGAACACGACCGGCTCGGACATTCCATCATAGAAGGACTCCGTTCCGCCGGCGCCAAAGTCATGGGCGAGGGTTCCATTGAGATGGATCTTACACAGACATCCTACTCGACTGTTCCCTCTATAGACCTTGAAGTCGGAGACAAAACCTCGGACCGCTCGGAGGAGACCCTGAACACCCTTGCGGACGGCATCGTCGCCGGAGTGAATATCTTTTTCAAGCAGAAACCCGCCGCGGGAGGAGAACCTTCCCCGGCTGACAGCACGGAGAGCAGTCCCGCGGAAGGCTGATCTCTTCGCACAAACGAATTACAGGAGGCAGAGGTCATGAAAGAACCTGTCAAAATCATCAGTGATTCCCTCGTAAAAGAAAACATCACGATCGAAGAAGTGATCGAGCAGGTGGAGAACACCTGGCGATGGTACGGCGAGGGAAAAGTCATCATGCCGTCCAAGATCACTCTGGACATGAATGAGCTCGGGGTCCACGGCTGGTTCAACTCCATGCCGTCCTACATTCAGGACACGGATCTTGCCGGTCTCAAATTCGTCGGCGGCTTTATCGACAACCGCAAGATCGGGCTGCCTTTTATCCGGGCAAAAGTATTTCTGTGCGACCCGCGGACCGGATCCATGAAAGCCCTGATGGGCGGGGACTGGATCTCCCAGTTCCGCACGGGCGCCCAGCCCGCCATCGCCTGTAAATATCTGGCCGCAAAGACGGATATCGTGACCATTATCGGGGCGGGCGCGCAGGCGTACGCCGCCCTGGAATGCATGCGCCGCACACTCCCCTTAAAAGAAGTCCGGATCTGCGATATTTTCCCGGAAGCCCGTAAGAATTTTATCGCAAAATTCCCCGGTGTGCCTTTTGAGCTGAAAGACTGTGACAGCATCGAAGACGCCTGCCCGGGAAGCGATGTAATCATCACGCTGACCACGGCCGACGCGCCTCTTGTCAGGGACGCCTGGGTAGGGGAAGGCGCGCTGCTTCTCACGATGGGCTCCTATACGGAGACCGACGAGGAGATCGTCCTTCACTGCGACCGGCTTCTCACCGATCATATCGGGCAGACGCTCCACCGCGGCAATCTGTATGAGCCCGCGAAAAAAGGGCTCGTCAATGAGGATTCTTTCTCCGCGACCCTTCCGGAAGTCATCGCCGGGAAAAAGGCCGGGAGAACAGATCCGAAAGAGCGGATCCTCTGCCAGCTGGTCGGGATGGGGGCTCCGGATGCCGCCGTCGCAGCCCTGGTGCTCCAACACATTGAGGAAAACGGCGTCGAAGTGCCGGAAGTCGATCTCGCCTGAGCCGATCGCCAAAAATCGCGTAAATAAAAGGATCCGATCCTCCCCGATACGCGTATAAAGCGCGTGAGTAAAGGATCCGATCCTCCCCGATACGCGTAAAAGAGCGGAGGCCCCCGAAAGGTCTCCGCTCTTTCGCTTATTCTCTCTATTTCATCGCGTCCCAGTCCCGCAGAACCTCCAGGATCGCCTCCTCATAGTCCCCGGAGAACTCCTCCACTCTCCCGCCGGTGCGTATATTGCTCTCGCACCCCGGTTCTTCCGGCGGAAATTCCCAGACGTGATAAGGCACGCCGCGGAACTGAAAGTCAATGCTTCCGCACTCGTTTTCCTCCACATAATCGTAGGTGATATTCTTTTCTTTTAAAAAAGCCTGTATTTTCAGAAGTCTCATCACACGGCCGTCCTTCCTGTCGGAATCTCACTCAGAATCTGTATGCAGTTTAACACAGAATTCCGGAACCGTTAAGCCGACGTTCATTTTCTTTTTCCGGTGTGGTAAAATGACTTTACAAAAAATACCATCATCGTTATCCCTGCCGGGAGGACTGCAATGCGTTATCTCATATACGGAATGATCTATCTGGGCAGCGCCCTCATGCTGTACAATATCATCCAGTACCATCGGTTCACAAAAAAAATGGCCTGGATGGCCATCGGGCGCAGAAACCGAACGGCGCTGTTTACGCCTCAGGTCTTTATGATCCTGTTCTTTGCGGGCTACCTTACCGTCGGTATTTTCGGAAAGCCCGATCTCGTGATTGCCTCCATTCTGTTTGGCGGCAGTATTTTCGTATTTATTATGCTGACGATGCTCATCTATATCACGGACCGCATCCGCGAAAACGAGCGGGAACTCAGCAGCACGAGACAGGCATCCGAGGCCAAGAGCATTTTCCTCTCCAACATGTCCCATGATATCCGCACGCCGATGAACGCGATCATCGGCTACACGCAGCTGGCGCTCCGGGACGGTGTCTCCGAAGAGCAGATGAGGGAATATCTCGGCAAGATCGACGCGTCCAGTGAGCATCTTCTGGGGCTCATCAACGACGTGCTGGAGATGAGCCGCATCGAGAGCGGGAACCTCGAGACCGAGGAGATCCCGACGGATCTGCGCACCGTTCTCACCGGCGTCAGCGATCTGTTCGCTTCCCAGATCGAGAAGAAACATATCCGCTATACGGCGGACACCTCCGGTCTTTCGGATCCTTTTGTGATCTGTGACCGGAAGCGCCTCAACAGGATCCTCCTGAATCTTATGAGCAACGCCTGCAAATTCACGCCGGAGGGCGGCGAGATCTCTGTCCGCCTGGCCCAGACCGGACGCAGGGAGGGTCAGGGGATCTATGAGATCCGCGTGAAAGACAACGGCATCGGCATGAGTCCCGAATTCGCGGAAAAAGTCTTCGACAGCTTTGAGAGAGAGCGCACTTCGACCGTCAGCGGCATTCAGGGAACGGGCCTCGGCATGGCCATCACCAAAAAATTCACGGATCTCATGGGCGGTTCGATCAGCCTTGACACGGAGCAGGGAAAAGGGACGGAATTTACGGTCACGCTCCCCTTCCGGATCACGGACAGCCTGCCGGAAGCCACGACTTCTCTCCCCTGCAGGGATCACCCCTCCGGCGATCCTGGATCGATCCGGCTGCTCCTTGCGGAGGATAATCCGATCAACCGTGAGATCGCCTCGATGATCCTCACGGACACCGGTTTCATGCTGGAGACCGCCGAAAACGGACAGATCGCGCTGGATATGGTGAAGCAGAACGAGCCCGGTTATTACGACGCTGTTCTCATGGACGTGCAGATGCCGGTCATGGGCGGTCTCGAAGCCACCCGGCTGATCCGCGCGCTCCCCGATCCGGTCCGCGCTTCCGTTCCCGTCATTGCGATGACCGCCAACGCTTTCCGGGAGGATATCGAGAAAGAAAAAGATGCCGGCATGAATGCCCACATCTCGAAACCGCTTGAGATCAGCGATATGATGGCGACGCTTGCGGAGATCCTCTGCGATTAGATTTCTGTCAAAAGAATTCTCCCTCAGGCAGGCCCCTCCTCATAATACTTCAACAAGCTCAATCCTGAAATTCAGTTTCTTTCCGGCCATCTCATGATTGGCGTCAAACGTGATCAGCGTATCGTCTTTCGCGACAACGCGGACGATGAACGGCTGGCCGTAGTCATTGGTGAGATAGGCCTTCTGGCCGACCTCCAGTCCTTCCGATCCGGGAAGCTCCCGGATGACAACGCTGAAGACCGCCCTCGGGTCCACGGGGCCGTACGCCTCTTCCGGCATAAGGTGAACGTCCACGATCTCTCCCGGATCCATCTGCGCGACTGCGGAGTCAAAACCGCGGATCATCATGCCCGCGCCGCAGACAAATTCCAGCGGTTCTCCCCTGTCATAGGAAGAATCGAACTGCGTGCCGTCGTCAAAGGTTCCCCTGTAATGAACGCGGCAGGTCCTGCCGACGTTTTTCCCCTCGATCATACTTCCGCCGCATCCGCTGCAGCTGCTGCAGCCGCCGGAACCGCATCCGCCTTCTCCGCAGCCGTGATCATGATCTTCCCCGTGGCTGTGATGGTCACAGTTTACGCCGGTGGACTCCAGCTCTCCTTTGAGATACTTCTCCACCGCCTCGTCCGCACTGCCTTCCGCGCCGGCATAGACTTCGATGCCCGCCTCCGCGAGGGCCGCCTGCGCCCCGGCTCCCATGCCGCCGCAGATCAGCACGCTGATATCGTGCTGCGCAAGGAGCTCCGCCAGCGCTTCATGGCCGACGCCGCCGGCATTCATCACTTCACTGGAGACGACAGCGCCGTCTTCCACGTCGTAGATCCTGAAATTCTCTGTTCTTCCGAAATGCTGGAAAATAGTTCCGTTTTCATAGGTAACTGCGATCTTCATGTAAGAATTCTCCTTAAAAAATACCTCAGCGGCAGATTATTTTAAAACAGTATGCTGCACTGATCACAATATTTTTCACAGTGCAACCGCCATTATATCAGAAATGCGGGCTGCCGGACAGCCCGCATTTGCATTTTTCACATTCCGTACGTTTTCCATCTGCCGGACAGAAGATACGTTCCTCCGATCAGGAAGGGCACGAGGCCGGCGAGAGCATTTCCGTACCAGAATCCGCGAATGCCCATGCCGAGCGCGATCCCCAGAAGAAGCGCGAGACCGATCCGGGCGATAATACCGTCGAGCAGCGCCACCATAAGGTTCAGTTTGGAATTGCCGGAGCCGTTGATCAGCGCGAAATTGGCGGGACGGAGCGTCGCGCCGGTGAACTGCACCAGGGCGACCGGCACGTAAGTGACCGCCATCGCGAGAACGGCGGGATCATCCGAGAACAGTCCGAAGAGCCATTCCGGCCGGAAAAAGATAATAACGGCAAAAATGCTGGCCGGGATCGCGACGACCCAGAGGGCTGTCAGCACGATTTTCGGCACCCTCTCTGTTTTTTTCGCCCCCAGCGCCTGGGAGACCATCGCGCCGCCGGCGGAGGAGATGGCCTGGGAGACAACGCCGATCATGCTCTCCAGCTTCCGGGCGACGCCGGTGACCGCTACGGCGACAGATCCGTAACTGTTGACAAAGGAATTGACGAAAAGCATGGAGAGCGTCACTGCCGCGGACTGGATCACCATAGGGATCCCGAGGGAGATCAGCTGTCCGGAGACCTCCGGATAGATCTTGAAATGAGATGGTTTAAAATCGAAATGGATCTGCTCCCGGTTCCTGTACAGGAGCCGCAGGGCAAACAGGAAGCTGACCGCCTGTCCTATTACCGTCGCAAGCGCGGCGCCAAAAGGTCCCATGTGCATCGGTCCTACAAAAATGATATCCAGCACGATGTTGATGATGGACGCCGTCGCAATGAACTGGAACGGGTGTCTTGAATCTCCCATGCCGCGCAGGATCGCAGAGACAAGGTTGTAGCCGTAGATAAAAATGATCCCGCACACGCAGCAGACACTGTACTGGCAGGTATATTCCCATATATCCGCCGGCGTGTTGAGAAGTGTTAAGATTCCTTTGTAGAAAAACAGAAGGATCACGGTGATCACTACCGCAAGGCTCATGAGGAGCGTAAACAGTGTGCCTACCATGAAGCCCACCTTATCTCTCCGGCCCGCTCCCACAAACCGCGAGATCAGGATCTGCCCTGCATTGGACAGCCCCATCGCGACAAACGTGATCAGCTGCAGAAGCTCACCGCCGATCGCAACCGCGGACAGCCCCAGTGTTCCCTCAAACCGGCCGACGACCACCATATCCACCATGTTGTAGACCATCTGCAGAAGGCCCGATAAAAACAGCGGGGTCGCGAACTTCAGAAGTGTTGCCGGTACACTTCCCGTCGTCAGGTCCCGTATGATTTTTCCGTCTCTACTTTCCATATCGCTGCCGTTTCTTCCCAAAGCATTCCTCTATACTATAAGATATACTTTTTTGAAGTCAATGACAAATCATTTTCGCAGACCTTTCTTCCTGCATTTCCCCGTATGGATGCTTACGCCTCCCCGGATCGACGCTGCCCCGCCCCCATATTCATGCTGACCCCTCCCCGAATCGGTGCTGACATCCCCTCGAATTGATGCCTGTAGATCCGGGAATTGATGTATAATAGACTTACTGACAGACATACTGCCGCTTCCTGCGGTTACGGAGAGATCCGCAGAAACACGAAGCAGGAAGTACAAGGAAAGAAAGAAGGGAGAGCCGGTCCGCCTCCTCCTGCCCGGACAGGTGCATTTAAAAAATGGGTTATCAGTTCTGGAAGACAGAAACACTGGAAACATTCTGCCTGGATGTATTTGAGAAATTCGGTTTTTCCGGGGAGGACGCCGCTTTTATCACGGACGTTCTTCTCAAGAGCGATCTCTATGGTATCGAAAGTCACGGCGTCCAGCGTCTCTACCGCTACTACAAAGGTCTGCTGAGCGGCATGATCCGAAAAGACGCGGTTCCGGAGATCCTTTTTGAGACACCGGTCTCCGCCGTCATTGACGGAAATGATGCCATGGGGCAGCTCGTCGGGCGCCTCGCCATGAACAAAGCAATCGAAAAGGCGCAGACCTCCGGCATCGGGATCGTGACCGTCCGCAACTCCAACCATTACGGCATAGCCGGTTACTACGCAAAAATGGCATGTGAGAAAGGTTTCATCGGTCTGTCCTGCACAAATACAAATCCCATCACCGTCCCCACGTACGGGCGGACGGCCATGCTCGGCACCAATCCGATCGCCATTGCCGTTCCTGCGGATCCGTTCGATTTCTATTTTGACGCAGGCACCTCTGTAGTGACCCGCGGCAAACTGGAAGTATACAATAAGGAGGGAAAGCCTCTTCATGAAGGATGGGCCCTCGACGGAGACGGTATTCCGACCGTCGATGCTTCCGTCGTTCTCGGAAATATCGCCCACCATGGCGGCGGCGGGATCATGCCCCTCGGCGGTGCTTCCGAGGAGACCGGCGGGCACAAAGGCTACGGATACGCGATGCTCTGTGAGCTTTTTTCTTCAATCTTCTCTCTCGGAACGCCTTCCAGCAGGACCGGCAGGGACGGCCGTGCCCTTATCTGTCACGGTTTTGCCGCGATTGATCCGGCCATTTTCGGGGATGCCGTTGCTATCAGGGAGCATCTTTCCGATTATCTCGAAGATATCCGCAGGTCCCCGAAAGCGGCCGGTGCGGAGCGGATCTATACACACGGTGAAAAAGAGTACGAGGCGGAGAAACGGATCCTCCGGGAGGGCATCCCCGTCAACGATAATACGATGGCGGAGTTCAAAGAAGTGTGCGACGGTCTCTCGCTCGACTTCGGCAGATATTTCAGCGGTTATGAACTCCGGGATACGGGGTTTGGAGGAAACTTCTACTAGAAACCATTTTAAGAACCGGCAGCAGCCGGACTTCCCGTTAAACAGGGGAGTCCGGCCTTTTTTTCAGAAAAGAATATGGTTTTCATTTCACAAATTCTTCACAGAATAATTAGCACTCACCTCTTGACAGTGCTAACAACCGTGCTATAATGGCATTCAGAAAGAGAAAAGAAAAGCTTTCCAAAATAGAAATTTTAAAATTCCATTCAGAGATGAATAGATGATAAGGAGGTATTTATTATGATGTATTTACCGAGTATTTTTGGAGATAACCTTATGGACGATTTCTTCGACGACTTTGACAGAAGCTTCTTCAAGCCCGCGAGACCGGTTCTCCGCACAGAGCGCACGGATCTTATGAAGACCGATATCCGCGAGACGGAAAACGGCTATGAGCTGGACGTCGAGCTTCCCGGCTATAAGAAAGAAGATCTGAACCTGGAACTTACCAACGGCTATCTTACCATCAGTGCCTCAAAGAACACTGATAACGAAGAAAAAGATACCGAAGGCCGCGTGATCCGCAAAGAGAGATATATTGGCTCCATGAAGAGAAGCTTCTTTGTCGGCAAGGATATCACAGAAGAGGATATCAAGGCGAGATTCGAGGACGGCATCCTGAAACTGGGCGTTCCGAAGAAGGAAGTCAAGGAGCAGATCCCGGAGAAGAAGACCATCATGATCGAAGGCTGATCGCCCACTGCGGAGTGCTCTCCGCTTCATATATAAAGCATCTTAAAACAGCACCATCAAACCACAGAACTGCCGGGCTCCGAAGAGTCCGGCAGTTCTGTTTTTCGTCTTTATCTTTTTTTTCGCTCCTCTCTGTTTCCGTCAGAGAGTTTTTTCTGTTTTTCTGATATGCCCGCAAATGCTGTTCCGGAAAGGATCGCCTGGACACGCCCCGCCAGGATCCCGATCAGAATTCCCGTGATCACGCCCGACAGGATCAGAACAGGCAGATAATAAAACAGTTTTGCCGATCTGAGCACCGCGGCGGCGACCAGGATCTGTCCGATATTATGAGAGACAGCGCCGGCGGTGCTGATCCCGGTCTCCGAAAACCCGCCGGTCCGCTTTAGCGATACCATAACCACAAAGCTGAGGAGCCCTCCGGCGAGGGAATAGAGGATCGACATGCCGCTGCCGAACAGAAATCCGAGGAGAAGGATCCTTGCAGTTGAGATCATGAGAACTTCTCCCGGTTTCAAATACCAGAGCGCGGAGAGAACGATCAGATTGGCGAGCCCGAGTTTGATTCCCGGGACGCCGAAGCTGATGGGAATAAGAGATTCCACATAGCTGAAGATCATCGCCAGCGCAGTGAGCATGCCGCAGTATGCAACTATTTTTGCCGTTGATTCCGTTCTCATTTTGCTACGCCGTCCACTCCTCCATCCGTTTTTCTGCCGTCTTCCGTCCGGATCTCGATGACCAGATGATGGGGAAGGCAGATGATCGAACCGCCATTTAGACCGATGGCATGCTGTTCCATGCAGTAACCGTCAGGACAGTCCGCTTCGGTCATAACTGCCTCTCCTCCGCGCACGGACAGATGATTATGTCCGTAAGCGGAATCAATATCCGCTTCCGCATCTTCCCCAAGCAGCCACCTTCCGGCTTCTTTCCCGTCGATCTTCGCCACGGCGTACAGAGTATCGCCGGAGGTTTTCGGCGCAAAGGAAAGAGCAGCCCACAAAAGGCCTGCCGCACCAAGCAGAATCAGGATCAGCAGAATGTCTTTTTTTCTCATTGAACGATTTCAAAAGGCAGGGAAGACGAGAAGCTGTCCCGAAGTCCCTCCGTCACGATAATTTCCCTCTGATCCGTGACCAGAATCACGTCAAATGTCTCACTCCGCTCTCTCCAGAACCGCAGAGCTTCCTCTTTTCCCATGATAAAGAGAGATGTGGATAAGCCGTCTGCTTCCGTTCCGTCCGTGCACACGATCGTGACAGAAAGCAGTCCGCTGTCCGCGGGATAACCGGTCTCCGGATCCAGTATATGGTGGTAAACGTTCCCGTTTTCCTCAAAAAACCGCTCATACCCTCCGGAGGTGATCACCGCCTTGTCGGAGATTTCCAGCACGCCGATCATGGCAGCGCTGTCCTCCGGATCCTGAATTCCGATCTTCCACATCGATCCGTCCGGTTTGCGTCCCAGCGCCTGAATATTGCCCCCGAGGCTGACAAGACCGCTCCCGATCCCGTTTTCCCGGAAAATATCAATGATCCTTGAGGAGGTGTATCCCTTGGCGATCCCCCCGAAATCGATCATCATCCCTTCCTTTGAAAAAGAGACTTCTCCGGTATTGCGGTCAAATGTCATCCCCGCCGGATCGGTCAGCGGCAGAACCGCGCTGATCTCTCCGCTTCCGGGAAGCCGGTAATGCTGGCCCGTAAACCCCCAGAGCTCCACCAGCGGGTAGATGCACACGTCAAACCGTCCATCTGTCTCCGCCGCCAGAGAGAGCGACCTCTCCATAAGCACTCTGCCATCCTCGGAGAGCACACCGCCTCCGTTCCCGTTGATCATGCCCACCTCGCTGTCGGGATCCCCCGCGGACAGCAGGCTGTCCAGGCGGTTCACTTCCTGTACGGCCTTCTCTACTGCTTTCCCCGCGTTTTCCCCATAGGCGAGCACGGACATATAGGTATCCATGGCAAAAAAATCCCGGGAGGCGCTCTCCTCCCCGGAATCTGCTTTCTCTGTTCTGTTGCCCGCGGCTCCGCCGCAGCCCGCCAGAAACAGCGCGGCAGCGAGAAGCCAGATCAGGATGTTTCTTCTCATAAATAATCAGTCAGCGATCATATATTTGATCGTCTCGATCACACTCAGGATATGATATTTGACAAGGAAGGACAGATCGCTGTATTCCGCGTATCCGTTCTTCAGGACATCCGCGAGGGGAAGCACGTACTGCTCCGTCTCCTTAATATACTGCAGCATTCTTCTCCTCGTAAAGCTGCCTGCCATCGTGGAGACATTGTTGCACCGGTCGATCAGTTTGACGACGCATGCCTTGCCGTTTTCCGCGATCCCCGCGTAGTACGCTTCCTTCGCCTGCTTTCTTGTCATGCCTTCCGGAACGGAGAAGCTGACGAGCCTCACGATCTCCCTCACTTCCTCGCTGAAAGGCAGTTCTTCCGCGAGGACTCCCGTGTCTTCCACGACGTCGTGCAGAAGGATCGCCGCAAGCAGGACGTCGTCCCGGATCCCGAGGGCATGCGCCTGACACGCCATAAGCAGGGGGTGATTGATGTAGAGCACTTTCTCCACGGAATACTTGCTTCTCTTCCGGAACTGTCCGGCATGCTGCTGTCTCATGTACTGCAGCGCTTTATAAGTCTCTTCAAGGCCTTCTCCGGAAGCGACGGTCCGCATGCGGGTGAACATATTGTTTTCCCGGAACAGCCGGTTCCGGATATTGAGAAGTCCCGCGTCCTCTCCGCTGATATCCCTCCCCAGCAGCATCGAGTAGGTCGTATTCGTGAGCTCGGCGATATGCATGAGGTTCTCGATATCCGGCAGATTGTGCCCGTTTTCCCACTTACTGACGGCCTGCACGCTGACGCCGCATTTTTCCGCCAGCTCCTCCTGTGTAAAACCCGCTCTCCGTCTCGCGTTCGCTATACAGGTTCCTATTCTGACCATATCCATAATTGTTCCTCCTGTGCCTATCTTACCGCCGCTTCTATCGGAACAGAATCAACCATCCGTTGATGATTCCCTCAAAAAAGTTTAAGAGGGTCCGGACTGATCCAGAAATTCGATCATTGCGTGAATTGCCAGGTCCATGGTCTTCGGGTCCGTGAACCGGTGATCCGCGTTTTCCACCGGCATAAACTCTATGACATTGTCCTCCGCGAACTGCCTGACAGCCTCAAAAGGAATCACCTCATCCTTTGTGCCGTGGAGGATCAGAATATCGTCTGCGCAGTCAAAATATTCATTTTTCGTGATATCCGCGTCCTTCAGTTCCTCCAGAAAAGTCTGCGTTATTCTGACTTTCCGGTCGAATCCGACCAGTACCGGTTTTCCTTTCGCGATCTTTTCGTGCTCGTCCTCTTTCATGATACGGGTGCGGAGCGAGTCGTACATATTGACCGCCGGGCAGCGCAGCACCATCTTCCGGAAGGGCATCCCGTGCTCCGCGATATATTTCAGGAACAGAAAGCCGCCGAAACTGGTGGCGTATCCATAGACCGGGTCCGCTCCGAGCGTCTCTTTCGCATACCGGAGGACTTCCGTAAGATAGGTGTCACAGTCGCCGAGGACGAGATTCTTTCTGCCGTCCTCTCCGTGGCATGGCCAGTCGAACGTGATTACAGCGCCGTCTTTGTGCTTTGCGAGGTATTTTCCGGCAAATTTCTCCGCCGCCCGGTTATCTTTGTGTCCTCCGAAGCCGTGCCCGAAAATGACGGCGCTCCGCACCCCCCGGATCTGATTGGCGTAAATACCGCACCGGATGCTGCATCCCGCTTCGTTAATATCAAAATGTTTTCCCATATTTCTTATTTCTCAGACCGCGGCTCAGAAAACAGCGCATCCGCAGTCCCGCACTTCTTTCATGCGCTGCAGGGCAGTATCCGCATCCTGGAAAATATCTCCCTGCGGGTTTTCCCTGTCCGAAAAAGCAATGCCCACGCTCAGGGAGATCGGCACCGCATCCTCGTCCGGATTCCGGAGGACGTCGTTGATCATCTCCACTTTTTCAAAGACCAGCGTTTTCATCTTACCGGACATTCTCGTCATGATCACGACAAACTCATCTTCTTTGAGGCGGCAGATATCATCCGCCGAACGGAAATTGGCCCGGAGTACTTCCGCCGCTGTCCCGTACGAGCTCACGGACGATCTCCCCGATCTGCCGGAGCACTTTATCCCCGTGGTGGCGGCCGTGTCTCTCATTGATCATATGGAAATGATTAACATCGAGTACGATCGCGTCCGTCGGCAGCTCCTTATGGTAAATGTCGTACTGCTCCGCATAGTGGTAGAAATATTCCCTGTTGTAGAGTCCGGTCAGCTGATCCCTTTCCGTCCATCGGATAATGTCCCGGTCCTCGGACAGCTCGATTGTCCGCAGGATGCGGGCAAGTATGACGCCGGGCTGCGGGTAGGGTTTCGGAATAAAATCGATCGCGCCAAGAGTAAGGCTCTCCACCTCCGCGTCTTTCTCCGCCGTCATGACGATAACAGGAACACGGGAGATCGCAAGATCCGATTTCAGTACACGAAGAACTTCAAGGCCATGCATGTCGGGAAGGTTGAGATCCAGGAGAATGAGGCTCAGGGTATCACTCCCTGTGCGGGCTGCTTCCATAGCTTCGCTGCCGTTTGAGGCGAAAACGATCTCATAGGTATCCTGCAGGATCATGCGGAGGATCTCCTGATTGATCAGTTCGTCCTCGACGATCAGGATACGCCTTTTGCCGTTCATGGAATGGAAATTCAGATGAGTATCTGGCATGGTATTTTGGCTGCCTTTCAACAGGTATAATCAGCAGTGGATATTTTGCAGGGGTCTTGTAAAATATTCTGAATGTACAATAGATTGTACAATAAAACTCAGGCCAGCACAATGCAGTCATATCGGATCGCTTTCCCCTTAAGGGAGTAATCCGGACGGCGTCCCGCAAGATACGCGCCTTTCAGCGGGCGCTTGATCACGATCTTGCGCGGATGCGCGGAGAGTGCTGCCGCAAGCAGTTCTTCTTCGTTTTCACATGGTTTTTCCAGCAGATGAAGAAGCTGGAATTTTTTCTTAACCAGCGCGCTTTTCTCTCTCTTCGGAAACATCGGGTCGAGAAGGATCACTTCCGGGGCGACGGCCTCTCCCGCTGCGATCGCTTTCATGGCTCCCACGCTGTCGCCCTCGGTAAAATGCATTCTGGACAGGACCTCCTGCAGTTCCGGCTCCTTCGAAGCTCTCTCCATGGCGTCCGCAAGAAGCGCGGCAATAACCGGATCCTTCTCATAAAGGAGAACGCGGAACCCGGCCGCGGCGAGGATCAGCGAGTCCTCCCCGAGTCCCGCTGTCGCGTCGAGCACAGTCTGCGTTCCCTCCATCTTTTTGATCCGCGCGGCTTTGACCAGCATCTCTCCTGAGAGGCCGCCCCGGCGGATCCTCGGAAGAAGCTGTGTAAAATCACCCCGCACCGACAGATTTCCGTCGGTCAGAGCAAGGCCGTCCGGCCCTCTCACAAGCTCAGATGCCATCGATCTCACCGCCGTCACCGATCAGGGTGACATACCCTTCCAGGGAATCCGCCTTCTCTCTCAGCGTGCGGGAACTTCTGCTCACAAAAATGCGGCAGCGGTATTTCGCGTTCTTCGCCTCCTGAATGAGATTGGCGCCGGCGCTGTTTCCGTCCAGCGCTATAAGGGTGGATTCCCGACGCTTGAAGATCTCATAGGCGATGCTCTTATAGATCCCCATGTCCACCGGTTCGATGGAGACGCGCACCTTCACGCCGCTCTCCCGGATCCGGCGGATCCGCTGATCAGAGAGCAGAGTCGGAACAAACGCGTAGATCGGAAAACGGCCGGCGCATTCTTCGATGAGGCACCGCTCGTAGCCGCTGATCCTGTGTCCGATTACAAAGTAATGTTCTGACGGATCGCATTTTTCAATGATCTTCCGTATCAGCTTTCTGCCCTCTTCCGTCACTTTTGTCGTTCTGGCGTCGTTATTAAAGCTTCCTCCGCACAGGACCACCGGCCGCAAGCCGTCCGGAAGTTCCTCGATCCGGTCGGCAAGCGCTGCGGCTGCATTTTTCCTTCTGTCGCGGACAAGGCCGATTCCTGTCCATCCCGCCTTTTCCAGAATGAGCTTCCGGTAATAGGTCTCCGGCGAACCTTCCATATCTTCCTGTACAAGCCTCTCCCGCAACTTCATGCTTTTGCGCTCAAACGCGCGCACCCCTGCGGCGCGCACTTCTTCTTCGCATTTCCGCATGGCGCAAAGCTCATCGAAAGAGAGCCCGAGCATTTTCTCGAGGGAGAGCTGTTCATCGATGGAATCCGTTCCGTAAAGAGCGGCCCCGTCCGTCCCCTGCACGCAGCGGACGCCCGCCCGGAGGTAGGATCGGAGAGGATGTTTCTCCATGCCGCTTAAGTTATTGAGGCGGACATTGGATGAGATCTGGAATTCCAGCACGGCGCCGGATTCCGTCAGTTCCCGGATCAGAGTCCTGCCCTTGGCGGAACTGAGATTTGCCGTATAGAGCCCGTGGCCGATGCGCAGCTGCGGCATGGGCTGCCCCGGGGCGAGAGAGTCTTTTACGCAGCGGACGCTGTTGATCACATTATCCCGAAGACTGTCGTTTTCACCGGCGTGGATCCGGACCGTAAAATCCGTCTCTTCCGCCGCGATCCTCACGATCTCTTTGATCACCGGCCGAAGATCCCGGATGTCGTTGATCTCCTCGCCGATAATATCGCTGCCGGCCACGTACGGATCCTGTGCGACGGCGGCCAGGACCTGCAGATTCTCCCGGAAATAATCGCTTCCGGATGCTTTATGTTTGATGATGGTGAGCGGAATGCGCCGGATCCCGGCGAGGAACCGCAGAAGGACGCCCGTCTCGCGGTAAATTGCGGGCATGACGGCATGGATCTGGGCGAGAACATCCGGAGCGGCGTCTTTTTTGACAAGGGATGTGTCCGAGATCTCCGCGTAAGTGATCCCGCGGGAGGCGTATCCTCTGGCGATCCAGAGGAGCTTATCCTGGAAAACGGTATTGTCCCGATACTCCGGCGTTTCCCGGTCCCTCAGGATCTGCAGCACCGTGCGCCGGATATCCTCATCCGGGATCGCGCGGACCGCGGACATCGCCTGGAAAGCGTCCGCGGCGGACAACAGCCTTCCTCTGTCCTCTTCTCCCGGGCACACGCCGATCCGATCATCGGCGGGCACCCCTTTTGTAAAGACATAGCGGTACAGATAGACCTTCTCCAGATTCGTAAAGACCGCCTGCCCGTCTTTCATGATTGCCAGGGAATTCCTGATCTTCGCGATATTATAGGCGGCGTCCCCCGGATTTTTCAGAATGAGGTCCGCAAAATTGATGAAAGTATTGTCATCGACGCGGCGGGTCATGTATTTTCCCGTCAGGGCGTAGTCCCGGTATTTTTCCTCCGCCGCGAGCCTCCGCGCGGCAAGCTTCTCTTTCTGTTCCTCCGTGCAGCGCAGTTTCAGCTTTTTGATGTAGTAAAGAGGATAGCGGATCTCATGGGCGATCCCGAGCGCGATCAGGACATCCGGCGGCAGATTGGCGTTCATATGCGTGTGGAGGTCCGTCCGGAACTTGCACTCTGAGCGGATGTAGGTCTTGACGATGGTCTTCTCCTCCGGGAGCCGGTAATCCTTCGTCTGGCTCATGAGCGTCTTGGAAATGGAGGGGATCTGCGCCTTCATCTCCACCGTGCCGTCGGGATAAATGTTGGCGACTTTCGTTCCCCCGAGGCGGAAGATCCAGATCTCCCGGTTGTATCCGTCGACATAGCAGGGAACCTCGCCGCAGATGATCTTGAGACCGTTCCCGTCATAGGACAGAGGCAGTCCGCACAGCTTCGCGAGGTTCGTGATGAGGTTCCCCGTATTGTGATTGGGGGTCCTTAAAATGTAAGAAAGACCGTCGGTCTCTTTATAGAGATCGACGATCATATCTTTTTCCTTATCAAGATAAAATCTCTGAAACCAGATCATGCGCTTCCTTCCGTCAGTCGGGCTTTCCGTCGTCTTCTTTCAGATCTCCGATATCCGGCTGGATATCGTCGTTGGAGCCTTCCTCGGCATCCCCCGATTTCTTCTCCCACTCCGCGAGGCCGTCCGCATTGATCGTATCCTGGAGCCGCTGGATCGTTTCCTTCATATCCGGATACAGGATCTCCCCTCTCGAGGAGAACATCCCGTCATAGGGCACGCGGCTCGTTCCGAGGGAATACTCCTTCAGGATCGAGGGTGCTTTGGAAATGAGATCCAGCATTGTCGAGCTCTCCACATTGTGAGTCACGAGCGGCAGGACGTTTTCGACGAACCTGTTCATTTCCGTGACGCTCATCGCCTTGACGCGCTCCATGATCTTCGTGAGGACCGTGCGCTGTCTCTCGGTGCGCTGATAGTCGGAATTGCCGATGAAGCGGTTTCTCGCGTGGCCGACGGCCTGGAATCCGTCACAGTTATAGGTGCCCGGGCCCGGCAGTTTATGCTTCGAGAAATCTTCGTGCTGTTCCTCGCACATGACGCGGATATAGTCGTTGGCGACCTGCACTTCTCTCTCGGAGAGGGTGAGCTCCACGCCTCCGGCGTAGTCGATGATCTTGATCATCGCCGGGAAATCGACGCTCGCGTAATTGTCGATATTGACTTTATAGTTCTGCTCGATCGTCTGCACAAGAAGCGGTCCTCCGCCGTACGCGCAGGCCGCGTTCAGCTTGTGGACGCCCTTGCCCGGAATATCCGCGTAGAGATCGCGCATAAAGGAGATCATGTGCATCGATTTTGTATTATGGTTGATGGAAAGAAGAATCATGGAATCCGAGTTGCCGGACCAGCTGCGGTCTCTCCGGTCAACGCCGATGAGAAGGATATTGTAAACATTCTCGTTCTCGGGAAGCGCGGTATCCTCGAGAGCGCTCTCCGCCTCGATCCGCATCACTTCCTCTTCCTCGGAGGTAAGACCGTTGTCCTCCGCCTCGACTTCCTCGCTGTTCTCCTCAGCCTGTTTGCTGACTTCCTCATCTTTCACAAAATTGCTCAGATTGTAGTATCTCGCAAAGACCGCCCAGGCACCCCCGAAGAGCACGAGAATGATCACCATAACGATGAGCGGCGCTTTCCATTTGCTTTTCTTTTTTACTTTTTTTGCCATCATCAATGCCTTTTCAATGTGTTCTTTATTTTGCATAAAACGACAGCTCCGCAAGCTGTCGTCTTATGCCTTAAATATGTTCCGGTATCAGCCGAGAACCTTCACAAGCGTCTGTCTCACAGCGCCCGGTCCGGCGATCAGCTGTTCGAAATATTCTTCTGCTTTCTTTGCGATGCCGACTTCATAGAGATCGACGCCGAAAATTCTCGCGTTTGAGAACACCGGGGCGAGCAGTGCATGAACATCGCACGCTTCGCCGAGCTTCACGTTTTCAAATACCGGCGTAAGTTCCGCAAGAAGCGGATCGGAACTCAGTTCCATCGCGCCGCCCTCATCATTGATACCCATGAGGTAACGGCACCATCCGGCGAAAACAAGCGGAATCAGATTCAGATCATCCACGTTGAGATCGTCTCTCGCGATGTAGGTCTTGATCGTCTCGCCGAAGCGGACCGGCAGTTTCTGGCTCGTGTCGGTCACGATGCGCTGCGGCGTATCCGGCATGAACGGGTTCGGAAGACGTTTTTCGAGCACTTCCGTCGCGAAGGCCACCGGAGAGAGGATCCCCGGATCGACGACAGCGGGCATTCCCTCGGTCATCGCCAGTTCTTTCGCAAGTTTCATCAGCTGTGCATCCTGCGTCTCGTCACAGATATGCTCGTGTCCGAGCAGGCATCCGTAAATCGCAAGAGCAGTGTGGATCGGATTGAGGCAGGTGCCTACTTTCATCTTTTCCGTCTTGTTTACGGTCTCGCGGTCCGTGAAATAGATGCCGACTTTATCGAGCGCAGGACGTCCGTTCGGGAACTTGTCTTCAATGACAAGGTACTCCGCCTCTTCCGCATTGACGTAAGGCGCGATGTACGTATTTCTGGACGTAATAATGGGGGCGATACCCTCGAGTCCTCTGTCCTCGAGAGATTTCTGAACACTCGCGTCGGGGCGCGGTGTGATCTTGTCGATCATGCTCCACGGGAAAGATACTTTTCCGGATTTCGTCACATAGTCGAGGAAGCCTTCTTCCGCCTTGCCGTTTTCGACCCAGGCTTTCGCAAACGCGGTTATGGCTTTTTCAAGAAGCTCGCCGTTGTGGGAGCAGTTGTCCATGCTCACCATCGCGACCGGAAGCTCCCCGGCTTTATATCTCGCGTAAAGAAGAGCCGTCACTTTTCCGAGATAGCTTACCGGTTTTCCGGCACCTTCTTTCATGTCCTGCGCGACCGGAGCCGCGATCGCTCCCGAGCGGTCCAGAAGACTGTATCCTTTTTCAGTGATGGTAAAACTGACCATCTTCAGTGTCGGTGCCGTAAAGATCCGCTGCAGTTCCGCCCAGTCCGCTTCCGTCTCCGGATCAAGGATCAGGGAATTCGCGACAGAGGCAATAATGTCCTGATCTGTGCTTCCGTCCACCTTCAGAGTGACCGCCGCGCACAGTTCGTCAAACGGTTTATAGATCTTTGTGACGATATCGTAGTCAAAGCCTTCCACCGCAATGATACCGGTCTTCGCGTCGCCGCTGTCGAGCAGCATCTGCGCTTTTTTGCAGATAAACGCGCGGAAAATGTTGCCCGCTCCGAGGTGCACCCATTCCGGGGTCTCCGCCGTCTGCTTTCTCATCTCGTCAATATCGTATTTTGGGAGAGTAAATCCCGCATTTTCCCATTCTTTCCGGTTTTTCAGAGCATCCTTGCACAGCTTCATATAAGTATCTCCTCCTGATCATTTTCTGGTCGCCTGACAGCAGACTGAAAAAGCCTGCATACGGAATAATTATAGCAGATTATTCCGCTCCCGCAATCATTTCGTACGTTTTTTCGGCCTCTTCCACGATTCTTTCAAACTTGGAAAGAGCCCGCTCGATCGGTGCCGGTGTTGAAAGATCCACGCCGGCGTGCTTCAGTTCATCGAGCGGAAGCGCGCTGCCGCCCATGGAGAGGAATTCAAGATAGGGCTTCGCCGCCGCGTCCCCCTCCGTGCGGACCGCCTCGGAGACCGCCGCGGAAGCACAGTAGCTCGTGGCATACTTGAAAACGTAGAACGGGCTGTAGAAATGCGGTATTCTCGCCCACTCGTACTGCACTTCCTCATCCGGGACGAGATCCGGTCCGAAATAATCGGAGACCAGCTGCCGGTAGACCCCGCAGAGCGCTTCCGGCGTCAGGGCTTCGCCTCTCTCCGCCATGGCGTGGGCTTCCTTCTCAAATTCCGCGAACATGGTCTGGCGGTAGACGGTTCCCTTGAAGCCTTCCATATACTCATTGAGGTAAAGCAGTCTTTCCCTCGGATCCTGCGTCCCCTCGAGAAGCTTCTCCACCAGAAGATTTTCGTTTACCGTCGAGGCGACTTCCGCGACGAACAGCGTATACCCCGCATACTGCGGCGGCTGCTGACGGTTGGCATGCCACGTGTGCATGGAATGCCCCATCTCGTGGGCGAGGGCGGAGACACTGTTGAGCGTCCCTGTATAATTGGTCAGGATATAAGGCACGGAATCATATGTGCCTGCAGAAAACGCGCCGCCGGTCTTGCCCCGGTTCGGATAGACGTCGATCCACCGCTCGGCGAATGCCTGCCGGACGACTCTGCCGTACTCCTCTCCGAGAGGTTCCACGGCGGAGAGGATCATCTCCTGCGCCTCTTCGTAGGTGTACGTCTTCGTGCTGCCCTGTACAAGCGGCGTGTAGACATCATAATAGTGCAGTTCATCGACGCCGAGGATCTTCTTCCGGAGCGCGACATAGCGGTACATGGCGGGCATGAATTTCCGCACGGCGGCGATCAGATTGTCATAGACTTCCATCGGAACGTGTTCCGCCGCCATCGCCATCTCCCGGGACGATCCGTAGTGCCGCGCCGCCGCTTCGACTGCCGCCGCCTTGACCGCGCCGCTGTAAGCAGCTCCGAACGTATTGATGTGCCCTTTATATCCGGCGTAGTAGCTGCGGAAAGCGTTCTCCCGGAGAACGCGGTCCTCCGAATTCTGAAGAAGGATGAAATTGGAGTCCGTGAGCTCATGTTCCTTTCCTTCCGCGTCTTTTACCGGGGAGAAGGTCATATCCGCGTCCTGCAGGTTCTCCGCGATCTGCCCCGGCGCGGCGAACACTTCGCCGAAACTGGCCAGCAGCATTTCCTCTCCCGCCGAGAGGGTGTGCGGCTTCCGCTCCGCGATCAGTTTCAGGGCAAAAGAGAATTCCGTAAGGGACGGATCCTCTGTGATCTTCCGGATCTCTTCCTCCGGGAGGGCGAGAAACTCGGGCTCCGCAAAGGAGGACGCCGTGACAGCATTTACGTATTTCCCGTAAACCCTCGCGTACATGCTCTGCGCCGCCGTCTCCCTGGTGTCGCCGCTGCGCCGGAGCGATGCGTACTCAAAAAGGTTGCTCAGCGTCCGCTCGAGAGCGGTGGATCTGCGGAAATACTCCAGAATATGTCCGGCGTCGCTCAGCGTCCCCGCCATTTCCGCTACAGCGTCGATCAGAGGGTCGATCTCCGCAAAAGCCTTCTCCCAGGCCTCATCATCCGCGTATAGTTTTGTGAGATCCCACATAAACCGCGGATCCATGTCTTTCCGTTCTTTCAATGTCTCCGTCATATTTGTCCCTTTCCAGGATGGTTTTTATGGAATTAAAAACAACAGACTGTATTTTATTCCTCGATATGTTCCATCCCCATCGAGATGATCATTTTGACGTGGTCGTCAGCAAGCGAGTAAAATACCGCCTTTCCGCTGCGGCGCCCCTTCACGAGCTTCGCCGTGCGGAGGATCTTCAGCTGATGGGAGACCGCCGACTGATTCATCTCGAGGTCCTCACTCAGTTCCGAGACGTTTTTTTCGCCCTGTACAAGATCGACGAGGATCTTGATCCTGGTGGAGTCCCCGAACATTTTAAAGAGCTCCGCGAGATCGCTCAGTTCGATCTCCGTGACACGGCCCATCAGCCTTTTCACATCAGCGTGGTCCGTTTTTTCATGCGTATCAGCCATATTTCAGTCCTTTCCGGCGTGCGTCAGGCGATAGAGATCACCTTATAATCCTTATCTTCGACTGCCTTTTTGAGGACTCCGTCTTCCACTTCCGCGCTGAGCGTGACGACCGCGCAGTTCTTCTCGTGGCTCACCTCTGCCGAAGCAACGCCGTCCAGCGCTTCCAGCGCTTTCTTTACGGTCGCCTCGCAGTGTCCGCACATCATGCCTTCGATATTCATTGTCTTTGTCATGGTTTCTTCTCCTTTTTCTTCTTTCTTGTCAGCGCTGACCGGAAGAAGTCTTCCGTCCGCGCCGGTCTCCACTGTTTTCTTTAGTTTTTTATCCCTTGAGGCGTCATGCATCGGGAACAGATTCAGCCGCAGGGCGTTGGTCACGACGCAGAAGCTCGACAGGCTCATCGCCAGCGCCCCGAACATCGGATCCATGGTAATGCCGAGAGGCGTCAGAATTCCCATTGCCACCGGGATCAGGATCGTGTTGTAGATCAGCGCCCAGAACAGTCCCCATATAATGGTCTTATAGGTAGCCCGGCTGAGCCTGACCGCCGCGCTCACGTCCGTCAGCCGGCTCTTCATGAGGACGACATCCGCCGCGTCAATGGCGACATCCGTGCCGGCGCCGATCGCGATGCCGATATCCGCTCTCGTAAGGGCGGGGGCGTCGTTGATGCCGTCTCCGACCATGGCTACCTTTCCTTTTTCCTGCAGTTTCCGGATGACGTCTTCCTTGCCGCTCGGCAGGACGCCGGCCACCACTTCGTTGACGCCGGCCACTCTGCCGATCGCCTCCGCGGTCCTCGGATTGTCCCCCGTCAGCATAACGACGTGAATGCCCATATTCTGCAGTTCTTTCACTGCCTTGGCGCTGTCGTCCTTAATGGTGTCCGCGACGGCGATGATTCCCATGAGATTGCCGTCCTGCGCGAAGAACAGCGGCGTTTTTCCGTCTTCCGCAAGTTCTTCCGCCTTCTTCCCGAGTTCTTTCGGGACCTCCGCATTTGTCCTGATAAATGCGAGGTTTCCTCCGGCCATCGCCCTGCCGTCGCAGACCGCCGTGAGGCCGTTGCCGGGAAGCGCACGGAAATCGCTGATCGCAGCGGTCCCGACGTGTTTTTCGCTCCCGTAAGCGGTGACCGCTTTCGCCAGAGGATGTTCGCTCTGGGTCTCAAGAGCATTGGCGAAGTAGAGCAGATCCTCCCCGGAAATCCCTTCCGCGGGGATCACATCCGTCACTTTCGGTTCTCCGCTCGTGATGGTCCCCGTCTTGTCCAGCGCGACGATCTGCACACTGCCCGCTTCCTGCAGCGCCTCCGCGCTCTTGAAGAGCGTGCCGTGCTTCGCGCCCATGCCGTTGCCCACCATGATCGCCACGGGCGTCGCCAGTCCGAGCGCACACGGGCAGCTGACCACGAGCACCGAGATGCCTCTCGCGAGCGAGTAACCCACCGGGCGGTGGAAAATGAGCAGCCACATAAGGATCGTCACCGCGGCGATACCGATCACGACCGGGACAAATACGCCCGAGATCGTGTCCGCCAGCTTCGCGATCGGGGCTTTCGTCGCGGCCGCGTCCGAGACCATCTGTATGATCTGCGCGAGAGAGGTATCCTCCCCGACGCGCGTCGCTTCGCATTTCAGGAATCCGGATTGATTGATCGTCGCCGAGGAGACGCCGTCTCCGGGAGCCTTGTCCACGGGAATGCTCTCGCCCGTCAGGGCAGCTTCATTGACAGCGCTGCTGCCTTCCAGGACAATGCCGTCCACCGGAATGTTCTCGCCCGGGCGGACCACAAAAATATCCCCTTTCACGACATGATCGATATCGATCGTCTGCTCTTCGCCGTTTCTTATGACATTGGCCGTTTTCGGAGCCATTTTCATAAGACTCTTCAGGGCGTCCGTCGTGCGCCCTTTGGAGCGGGCTTCCAGCATTTTCCCCACGGTGATCAGGGTCAGGATCATGGCGGCGGATTCGAAGTAAAACTCCATCATATACCGCATGACCGCCTCGGCATTTCCGTCCGCCTGCGCGCGCGTCATGGCGAGGAGGATCACGGTGCTGTAGCCGAAGGCGGCGCTGGATCCCAGCGCGATCAGCGTGTCCATGTTGGGCGAGCCGTGGAAGAGGCTCTTATAGCCGCTGATGAAGAATTTCTGGTTGATGACCATGATGACGCCGGACAGCAGAAGCTGTACGATCCCCATCGCGACGTGATTGTTATCAAAGAACTTCGGCAGAGGCCAGCCCCACATCATGTGTCCCATGGAGAAATACATGAGGACCGCAAGGAATACTACCGACCAGATCAGTCTTTTTTTGAGGACAGGCGTCTCTTTGTCGCGCAGCGCTTCCTCTTCCGCCGCGAGTTTAGCGGAGAGTCCCGCACCGGCCCCCGCTCCGGTTCCTGCGCTTCCCGTATTTTTGGGGGAGGCGCCGTAGCCGGCATTTTCCACCGCTTTAATGATCGATCCCGCGTCGGCGGTCCCTTCCACCCCCATCGAGTTGGTAAGAAGGCTCACCGAGCAGGAAGTCACGCCGGGCACCGCGCTGACAGCTTTCTCGACTCTCGCCTGACACGCCGCGCAGCTCATGCCCGTGACATTATACTGTTCCATACTGCTGCTCCTGAAACTCTTTTGTGCTTTGGTTCCTGTGACTTTTTATCCTGATCGTTTTCCGCACTCCCCCGGAACAAACGGTCTCTCATCCGGTCATTTCATCAGCTTCTGCAGCAGCGCCGCGAGTTCGTCGATGGCGCCTTCGTCTCCGCTCCGGATATCGTTCACCACGCAGGAATGGAGATGGGACGCCAGCAGCTCTTTATTGAAGCTGTTCAGCGCGCTGTTGATCGCGGACACCTGCACAAGGATGTCCGGGCAGTAGGCGTCTTTTTCCAGCATGCCCTGCACGCCGCGGACCTGGCCTTCGATCCTTTTCAGCCGGTTCATCAACTTCTTTTTCTCATCGTCGGTCCGTTTCTTCGTCTTTCCGGCTTCTGCCGCGCAGTGGGGGCAGGGACGGATCTCAGTATCGTTCCGAAGATCCTGTGTTTTTTCCTGACTCTGACTCATTTTTGCCGCTCCTGAAAAATTTGTTTCTTCTGTTACTATATACCCCGACGGGGTATATGTCAACACAAAACCTCGTCCCCGGAAGACTATAAAAAGAGGCATGGCTCACCGCCGCACCTCTGCATTCATTCCCCGTCTCTTCCGCTCCGCCGGGATTCTATGAAAGCCTTCGCCTCAAAAAGATCCCCGAGAACAGCGAGTGTTTTCAGCGAGCACTCCTCCGTCGCGGGAAGCAGGTCCGGCACCATAATGGCGGGGATCTGCGCGGTGTGTGCCGCCCGGATGCCCTGATAGGAGTCCTCTATGATCAGGGCTTCCTGTCTCTCTATGACCATGTCTCCCGTCCGGTTCAGTTCCTCCAGCGCTTTCAGGAAGACATCCGGAGCAGGTTTTCCCCTCGCGACCATATCGCCTCCGATGATCACCTGAAAGAACGGAAGAATACCCGCTGTTCCGAGCAGTCTCTCCACATGGGACCGGTCGCCGGAGGAGGCGAGAGCAATTTTCACCCCGCCTTCTGCAAGGTATTCCAGCAGTTCCGTGACGCCCGGCTTCACCGGCAGCTTTCCCGCGTCACAGAATTCCCGGTATTCCTCATTTACTTCTTTCCGGATCTCCTCATACGGAAAATCCTGTCCGTATACGCTCCGGAATACTTTGGCGCTCTCGGTCTCCGTGATTCCTATACATTGAAGGCACTGCGGCACGACATCCGTGATCCCGTGTTTTTGCGCCACAGGGACCCAGCAGTCGATGATCGCCTGCTCGGAGTCGAAAAGAACGCCGTCCATATCAAATATTACCGCTTTGAGCATTTGCTCCTCCTTATGCCAGGGAAAATATTTAAATTCCCCGCTCTTCATGAATAATTCCCGTTAAGGTTTGCATCCGCCGCAGGGATCATACCCCATTTCCAGCACTTCTTCCCTTGTCCCCGTAAAGTCTTCCCTGTTTTTAGGATTCATTTCTTTAACGGCATCGCAGTTCGGGCGGTGAAATTTCATGGATTTTGTGTTCAGGATATAGGTGACATTCTCCGCCGGAGGAACGTATTCCCATTCCGGTTTCGGTGATGCCGAAGGCGCGGGGTGCCTGACTTCCGTACCGGTAAACGGCGTGCCGCTGCTATCTCCCGTCCGGTAATCGATCGTGATGCCCGGCTGCACGTTAAAAGCGTAAACACAGAACGAGAATTCATCATTTTCAACGGACTGCGCTTCCATCAGCACCCCGGACGCGATCAGGTTTTCACCTTCAAAAACGGGTGTCACCCGGTAGAGCACATGATTTCCGGTACGGCGTATATAGCTGATGGTCTCATTTTCGAGGTCATTCATCCCCAGGGTATTCAAATAGCGGGTCCCGGTGATGAGATTGCGCTCGTTGGCATTTTCCGCCGTCAGACCGTAGGCGATGAGATGGCACCGGTTGTAGAGATAGTTGCCGTCGATCCCGTCGTATTTTGTAAAATGCCAGCCCGTCGGCCGGATCTGGCTGATCCTCTCCCGCTTCTCCGTGGGCATGAGATCTTCTCCGACGCAGGCAAATGCGTACGTGCACCGCCCCAGCGCATCCAGATCGCCGTACGTTTCAAAGGATTCCGTCGTGTAATCCGCCTCCGTGAAGAAGGGCCGGTTTCCGTTGACCGGGACGTTGGGCTCATTTTCGTACCGGGGAAAATTCCCGGCATTTAAAAATTCTTCATATGATCCGTCAGCACCGAAGGCATCTTCTTCGTTCTCCTCGGACGCTTCGCTGCCGGCGTCTTCTGCCGGTTCACTGCCGGTGTCTCCTGACGGCTCGCTGCCGGCGTCTTCTGCCGGCTCGCTGCCGGTGTCTCCTGACGGTTCACTGACGGCCTGCTCCATGACCGGATTTCCGGTCCCTTCCTGGATCTGTTCCGCGGACAGAAGAACGGCGTACCAGACCATCCCTGCCGCGAGGACCGCCAGCAGAGACAGGATCAGTATTTTCCACGGAAATTGCTTCTTCTGACTATTCATCTGCCATCATGACCGCATATTCGACCGCGTTGATAAGGCTCTGCTCGCTGACGTCCGGATTGCGGATCTGGTCAAAAGCCGTCCCGTGATCGACGGACGTCCGGATGATCGGCAGTCCCAGCGTGATGTTGACGCCGGAGACCGTGTTCCACTTCTTTTCTTTTTCATTATAGGTGAAACCGAGGACCTTCAGCGGGATATGCCCCTGGTCATGGTACATCGCCACCACGATATCGTACATGCCGCCCGCCGCTTTGGAAAATACCGTATCCGGCGGCACCGGCCCCTCCGTCTGAATGCCGAGGGCACGGGCTTCTTCTACGGCCGGTCCGATCTCCTCGATCTCCTCTCTTCCGAACATGCCGTTCTCACCGGCGTGGGGATTCAGCCCCGCCACGGCGATCCTCGGCTCCCGGATCCCGAGTTTTCTGCAGGCCTCGTCGGCGATCCGGATCTTTTCGAGGACATTTGCCTTTTTGACCCGGTCGCAGGCTTCCCGGAGAGAGACGTGGGTCGATACGTGGACCACTTTCAGATTTCCGTGCGCCAGCATCATGGTGTAGCGCTTCGTCCCCGTCGCGTCCGCGTAGATCTCCGTGTGTCCCGAATAATGATGTCCCGCCAGATTGACCGCTTCCTTGTTGATCGGATTGGTCACCGTGGCGTCAATATCGCCTCGCAAGGCCGCTTCGATCACGCGCATCACATACCGGAATGCCGCCTCTCCCGCCTCCGCGGAGACCGTGCCTCTCCGGAAGCACAGGTCCTCCTCCTGAAGACCGGCCCCGTCTCTCTCTCCTCTCACAAGATCCGTGACGTGGACCACATTGACGACGCCGGGCTCAAAAACCGCTTCCGAAGGATCCGCGATCTTCCGGATCCGGACCGGAGGCATCCAGGAATATTGTGAGACGATCTCAAGAACGTCCGCGCTGCCGTACACGACTGGACGGCATTTCTCATACAGTTTTCCCGACGAGAGCGCTTTCAGTGTTATTTCCGGACCGATCCCCGCGGGGTCGCCCATGCTGATACCGATTATTTTCCGATGATCCATTTCCGTATTCTTTCCTCTAACGTTTTCTTCCAAAAAAGGACTATGGTATACTGTCTGTATACTAGTTCATGATAGATTGACTCCGAGTGAGAATTCAAGTAAAAAATGTGCCCCTCTCCCTTTCCGGGAGAGTCCCGGGGCAGACCGCCCGAAAGGAATCGCCATGAACCATAATCAGGAAAATAAAAACGCAGCCGTCCGCCTCCTGATCCTCGCCGACGACCTCACCGGCGCCCTTGACACCGGCGTCATGCTGGCAC
>SVDL01000046.1 GCA_015057835.1 Lachnospiraceae bacterium | reverse complement strand
TTCCCATGCGCTTCATGGTGACCGCGAACAGGTTGTACGATCCGCCGTAGATCGCCGCGGATGAGACGATGTGGTCCCCGCAGGAAGCGATGTTGAAGACGCTGTAAAATGTCGCCGCCTGGCCGGTAGAGGTCAGCATCGCCGCGGTTCCTCCCTCAAGCTGCGCGATCTTTGCCGCCACCATGTCATTGGTGGGATTCTGCAGACGGGTATAAAAATACCCGCTCGCTTCCAGATCAAACAGCGCTCCCATCGCCGCGCTGGTGTCATATTTGAAGGTCGTGCTCTGCACGATCGGGATCTGTCTCGGTTCTCCGTTTTTCGGCGTATAGCCGCCCTGTACGCAAGATGTCTCAATTCTCATAATTCTTCCCCCGTCCTGCCCGGTAGCAGTTATGTTTTTCAGTTTCTCCGCGGCATCGCCGTCACTTTATGACTGCACCGCAGTAAACTAAGTTTAGCACAACGGCCGGATGAAAACAACGCGGTTCTGAAGCAGGTGCCTTTGCGCGCGTTTTTTACCGGTTGTCCACTTTTTCCGGATAGAGGTCATGATTCGCGAGGCGGTCCCAGGCGACCTGTTCCCATCTTGTGCCGGGCTTTCCGTAGTTGCAGTACGGATCAATGGAAATACCGCCGCGCGGAAGGAATTTTCCCCACACTTCGATATATTTCGGATCCATGAGCCGGATCAGATCCTTCATGATGATATTGACGCAGTCCTCATGAAAATCCCCGTGATTCCGGAAGGAAAACAGATACAGCTTCAGGGATTTGCTCTCGACCATTTTCCGCTCCGGAACATACGCGATCGTGATGGTCGCGAAATCCGGCTGTCCCGTGATCGGGCAGAGGCTGGTGAATTCCGGGCAGTTGAATTTTACAAAATAATCATTATCCGGGTGTTTGTTTTCAAAATACTCCAGGACATCCGGATCATAATCCGTGCTGTACTTTGTGCCGGCGCTGCCGAGTTTTGTCAGATTTTCTTTTTCTCTCATGTTATTTTCCTTATCGTATGCTCAACGTCATTTTCCGTACATGTCATTGTTGTTCCGCGAAGAACATCTCAGACCTCACTGTTTCGGACCTGAGGATTCACGGATACTTTTTTATTTTCTTCCGCCTCATTCAGCGGAACGATTTTTCTGGCCAGATACATAAAGGGCGTATCAAGAAGCGCCACGAGTGCTTTGAACAGATACGTGGTGATGAGAATACTGAAGAACACGCCCGCCGGATAGACGCCCCAGAATGCCAGCGTCGTAAAGATGACCGTGTCGACCGCCTGGCTGGTCAGCGTGCTGCCGTTATTGCGGAGCCAGAGCATAGATCTGCCGTTTCCCGTCTTCCCCCAGATAAAGTGATAGAGAAAGACATCGAGATTCTGGCTCAGCACGAACCCCGCGAGACTGGCCAGCGTGATCCTCGGTGCCAGCGCAAATACGGCCTGCATGCTGCCGTCGATAAAGTCATTGGCGTTGGGCGTGAAAAGAAGGATCATCTGCGTCCCGATCATCCAGAGCAGCATCATGGAAAAGCTGTAGGCAACCGCCCTTGCGGCCTCTTTTTTTCCGTATTTTTCCGAGAGGATATCCGTGACAAGGAAGGTGGAGGCGTAAAGCACATTGCCCGCTGTCGTGGAGAGCCCGAAAATGTCAACGCATTTGCATACCGCGATATTTCCGAGAAGAGTGGCAAAAACGGCAAATGCAAACAAACCGTTTTTTCCGAAGATCTTGTAGAGAAGCAGGACACTGCCAAGATAGAGCAGGACCGTAATAATAAAAATCATGTTGTTGTCCATCAGCGGGCTCCTTTTATCACTGTTCTCCGGGTCCCGCTTATTTCAGGCCATCTGCACAAAAACAGCTCTGCGGAAAACGCAGAGCTGCAGAGTCACCCGCTGAGGTGACACAGTATTCCTGAAGAATTGCAGTCCCGGTTTTGTTTATCGACAGGAAGGTACAAATGAACTGTCGGCTGCCTTTGCAGCGGGCACATTTTAACATTGCCTCGGAGAGATGTCAACGGGGAATCGTCCCCTTGCGTCAGTTGCCGCTGTCGGAAAGCTCCTCTTCCGGAAGGACCTCTTCCTCCGCTTCCGCATCTTCGGTATTGACTTCCGTCACGTTGGAGGCGGCAATCACAAGATCCACGGCGACATTGTTGAGCGCCGCGTAATCGATCTGCGTGTCGGAGACGCCCCACTGATTCGCTTCTTCCCGGCTTGCAAGTCCGTTCACTTCAAGAAGCATCTGCACCGCTTCTTCCAGTTTCGGCGTGTCGAGCGGCTCTCCCTCTTTTGTCAGAATATAGTCCGCGACCAGTTCTCTTTTCACATAATCCTTGCCGGTCTCCGCGAAATACTCTTCCGTAAGACCATTTTCCTGCATAAACGTATCAAGGGTCGTATTGTAGTACGCAGACGCCATATACTCCATCTGCTCTTTGACCATTTCCGCATATTTGTCTACCAGTTCCTTCGGATACTGTGTGAACACCGCGGAATTCATGATATCTTCCCAGACAGCGGATTTGAGTTCCGATTCGCTGCTGTCGTCATAGTCCGTCTGGATCTCCGCGCGGACCCCTTCATAGTATTCCGCTACTGTAGAGTATTCCGTATTGGCGGCGACCCATTCATCCGTCGGTTCGGTGATGCTCTGGCTCACTTTATGAATCGTCACGGCAAAGTGGGCTTCTTTTCCGCCCAGTTTCTCGCTGTAATCATCCGGGAAATTGACAACAACTTCCACTTCATCGCCGGCTTTGTATCCGATCAGCTGCTGCTCAAAATCATCCACAAACTCATGGGATCCGATCAGGAGTTCATAGCTGTCCGAGCTGCCACCCTCGAATTCAGCGCCGTCGACGGTGCCGACATAGCCGATCTCAGCTACCATGCCGTCCTCGATGACCGTATCAGCGGGCAGTTCCACCGTAAAAATCTCAAGATCCGACGCGACACGGTTGTCTACGTCCTCATCCGTGACTGTCATCACATATTTGGTCAGTTCCTGTCCGTGATAATCCGGAAGGGTGACAAAAGACTCGATTCCAGCTTCTGCAACCGTCTCGTCAACAACCGGTGTCGTATCGATCTCCATCTCATCGAGAGGATTATCCGTCGTCGCTTCCGGCAGTTCGCCCTCTTCTTCCGTGTTGATCTCCGATTCCGTGCTCTGCGTCTCTTCCGCGGGACTTTCCGCTGCGGAAGAAGCCGTATTTCCGCCGCAGGCGGTGATCATAAGACTCATCACAAGAGCTGCGATCAGTGCTTTTTTCTTCATTAGTGCTGCTCCTTAAATTCTTTGCTCGTAATATTCAATATTTCATGGGGAACGTTCCGTTCCGAGGAAACTCTACCGCATGAATGTGTTAACTTTGTGAATTATTCCGGATCCTTCTCCCAGACATAAACGGCCCCCTCCTGCGCGCCGCTGTGGATTTGCATCATCCCGCTGCTGACCGGAACCGTCGCAGGATAAGTATCATAGCCGTCCGCTGAAGTCCGCAGTACACGGATCATGCGACCGCTGCAGTTTCTTGGCAGGCCGGTTTCCCATACGGGAACCGGGTCCTGTCTCGGATCACTTCCGGTATGAACCGTACAGATGATATGCTCGTCATCCGTAAATCTTCCATAACATATAAAATCCTGACCTGCCGTGATCATTTTCAAAGAGCCACGGCGGAGCGCTTCATACTTTTTATGTACAGCGATCGCCTTTTTGTAATAATCCAGAAGCTCTTTGTTCTCTCTTCCCCACGGATACGTGCGGCGGCTGTCCGGATCCGTAAACCCCACAACGCCGGCTTCATCGCCGTAATAGACTGTCGGAGCGCCGATCCAGGTCATCTGCATAAAAACAGCCATTCTCATCACCGGAAGGGAGATCTCCTCAGCGGCTGCATTTCTGCCGAGATCCTTTGCTCTTCCGACCTTATGATTGGTTCTCGTAAGGAAACGGGAGTGATCATGATTCGAGAGCTCATTCATCGCGCAAAGAAGCGAAGAAGTGCCGAACTGGCACATGCGCAGCTGCATCGTCTCGGCGAAAGTCTTTCCGTCGCCGATGAGTTCCGGGGAGAATGCATCGGAATGTTTTTCCATTCCGGTCAGGAAATAGGAAACCGGGTCCATAAAGGCGTCGTAATTCATGACGGTATCCCACTCTCCGCCCTGCAGATAGGAGGAAGCATCCCCGTAATGTTCCGCCAGGATCAGGGCTTCGGGATTGGCTTTCCGGACTCTTTCCCGGAAGACCTGCCAGAAGCGGTGATTAAAATCGCTGCTGTAGCCGAGGTCCGCGGCGACATCCAGTCTCCAGCCGTCGGCGCAGTATGGCGAAGAGACCCATTTTTCCGCGATCTTCATGATCGTTTCCCGAAGTTCCGCGGAATCTTCATGGGCCAGTTTCGGGAGCGTACTGTTCCCCCACCAGAAATCACAGCTGTCGTTGTCCGGCCATCCGAAAGGATTGGAGAACCGGAAAAAGCTGCGGTACGGACTGTCAAAGCTGTGATATGCCCCGGGTTTAGCCCCCGGAACGCCCTGATAAATGCCTTCCGCGTCAAACCAGTTGCTGAAAGAGCCGCAGTGATTGAAAACGCCGTCCAGAAGGATACGGATCCCCCGTTTATGGGCTTCTTCTATAAGTGTGCGCAGCACTTCATCGGATGCAGCCAGATTCTCCGGATCGGTTGTCCGCACGCGGTACTTCCCGGTCACGCCCTTTTCGTCTGTGTCACATACGATCTTCCCGAAGTGCGGGTCGACGTGGGAATAATCCTGCGTATCGTATTTGTGGTTGGACGGGGAAACAAAGATCGGGTTCAGATAGAGAACCTCTACCCCGAGATCCGACAGATAATCCAGTTTATTGATGATGCCCTGAAGATCGCCGCCGTAAAAGCGATGGACGTCAAAATCCAGGGGAAGAGAGTGCCAGTCCGATACTTTTCTGACTTTTCTTCCCAGATAGCTGTATTCTCCGGTCTCCACGTCATTTTCCGGATCTCCGTTGCAGAAACGGTCCGTGAAGATCTGATACATGACGGCGCCCTGCGCCCATTCCGGTACATGATAGCCCGCTTCAAAACGGAAAGGATAGTACCACTCGTCTTCTTCGGTGAGCCCCATCCGGCTGTAGCGCCAGATTTTTCCTCCCCGCCGCAGTTCGAAGTCATATTCCGTGGGTTCTTTTCCCGCCATAAAAACGGCTTCATAATAATCAAACCCATTCGCCCGGAAAGCGATGCTCATCTCCAGATATTTGATTTTTTCGCTGTTTCCCGTGAGCCGCACCCAGACTTCGTCCACGTTATCCGCCAGCGTGCGGATCCTGACTTTGACCGGATCTCCCGCTGCCGCTTCCTGCGGAATGCGGTAAAACCGCGATTCATCCGCAAAGACAGCGCGCCCGCAAAAGAGCGGGCGCACCCTGTATTTCACTCTTGGCGTGTTGACCGGCATTGCTTTTTTGTCGTTTTCCACGCTTTCCTCCGATTCTGTTTTTTCGGCAAAACTGCCATTTTTTTATCAGGAAGCCTCCCGCAGGAAGTTTCCTCCTCAGGATCCTGCCGTAAGCTCCGGCTTCTGCGTAAACAGTGCCTCAAACTCTTCCCGGCTGATCTTCTCTTTCTCAAGAAGAAGCTCCGCGCATCGGTCAAGGACACTCCTGTGTTCCAGAATGATCACTTTCGCTTTGTCGTAGCACTCCGCAATGATCCGCTGCACTTCGTTGTCGATCTCCATGGCCTTCGACTCCGAGAAATTCCGAGTCCGCTCAAAATCACGGCCGATGAAGACTTCATTTTCATCGCTGTCATAGGCAACAAGACCGAGTTTATCGGACATGCCGTAGCGCATGACCATCGCCCGCGCTGTCCTTGTGCATCCTTTGATGTCCTGCGACGCGCCGGTTGTGATATCGTCGAAGACCAGCTCTTCCGCGATCCTTCCGCCGAGGCCTACCATAATATCCTGCAGCATTCTGCCGCGGGTATTGAACATCTCATCCTTCTCCGGAAGCGGCATGGTATAGCCTGCCGCACCCATTCCCGTCGGAATAATGGAAACCGAGTAGACCGGTCCCACATCCGGCAGCACGTGGAAGAGAATCGCGTGTCCCGCCTCGTGATAAGCCGTGATCCGCTTATCCTTCTCGGAAATGACTTTGCTCTTCTTCTCCTGTCCGATGCCGACTTTGACAAATGCGTCCTTGATATCATTCTGAACGATATACACACGTTCCGATTTCGCCGCGTTGATCGCCGCTTCATTTAGAAGGTTTTCGAGATCCGCGCCGGTAAATCCGGCTGTGGTCTGCGCCACCTGCTTCAGGTCCACGTCATCCGCGAGCGGCTTGTTCTTCGCGTGCACCGCGAGGATCTCTTCCCGGCCTCTCACATCCGGCGCGCCGACATAGACTTTCCGGTCGAAACGGCCGGGACGCATGATCGCGGGATCCAGAATATCCACGCGGTTCGTCGCCGCCATGACGATGATGCCTTCATTGACGCCGAAGCCGTCCATTTCCACAAGAAGCTGGTTCAGCGTCTGTTCCCTCTCATCATGGCCGCCGCCGAGGCCTGCGCCTCTGCGTCTTGCGACGGCGTCGATCTCGTCGATAAATACGATGCAGGGCGCGTTTTTCTTCGCGTCCTCAAAGAGGTCGCGCACTCTGGACGCGCCGACGCCGACGAACATCTCTACGAAGTCCGAGCCGGAGATCGAGAAAAACGGCACGCCGGCCTCTCCCGCCACGGCTTTCGCGATCAGCGTTTTGCCGGTCCCGGGAGGACCTACGAGAATCACGCCTTTCGGGATCCTTGCCCCGACCTGGGTATACCGTCCGGGATTCTTCAGAAAATCGACGATCTCCGCGAGATCTTCCTTCTCCTCCTCAAGACCGGCGACATTGTCAAAGGTCACCGGATTCTTCCCGTCTGCGAGACGCGCGCGGCTCTTTCCGAAATTCATCATTTTGGAATTCGTGCCGCCGTTCTGCCGGTTGATGAGGAGCATCACGAAGATCATGACGCCCGCCATGATCAGTACCGGAAGAATCTGGGAGACGAAAATATTGCCTCCCCGCACGGTCGTGATATACACTTCCACGTCAGGGTAATCGCTCCGCAGCGTTTCCTCGATATCATGAACGTCCAGGGCGTTAAACCGTCCTGTCTCTCCGCTTTTCAGCGTTACTTCCACTTCGCCCGTAGGATAGGCTGTGTTCGGGTGAAGCGTTACCGCTTCCACCTTTCCGCCTTCCAGATCCTTTTCGAGCCTTGTCAGGTCATAGTCGGCAATATCTTTCATCTGTCCCGCGATCACATAATACATGATGAAGACAAACAGCAGAAAGCCGACGGATACCCAGACACTTCTTCCCTGTCTGTTGCTGTTCAACTTATTCTCCCAATTCCACTACGCCGATATAAGGCAGATTGCGGTAGCGCTGCTGATAATCCATTCCGCAGCCGACAACAAATTTATCCTCGATCTCAAAGCCCGTGTAATCGCAGGAAACGTCGATCACCCTGCGGGACGGCTTGTCGAGCAGCGTGCACAGGCGAAGCGAAGCCGGCTTTCTGTCCCGGAGCAGATTCAGAAGATAGGAAAGCGTCCTTCCCGAATCCATGATATCTTCGACGACAAGAACATCCTTTCCGGCGAGAGGCTGGTCAAGGTCCTTGACGATCTTGACAATGCCGCTGGATTTTGTGTCATCGCCGTAGCTTGAGACCGACATGAAGTCAATCGTGACCGGCACCGTCAGGTGCTGCGCGAGATTGACCGCAAAGAACACGCCGCCCTTGAGAACGCAGACAATATGGATCTGTCTTCCCTGATAGTCTTCGTTGATCTTTTTCGCAAGTTCCGCGGTGCGTTTTTCGATATCTTCCTTACTGATCAGAACACTGATTGTCTCACTCATAATTGTTCTCCTGCATGATAGTCTGGTTTTCGTCTATGAGTTCCGGCGATGCGCCGGTATTGCTTATTGCTTCGATCCGAAGGATCTTTTTTGTCGCTTCCGTGATTTTGTAGCGCTCACTCAGACGATATCCGGGGATCCATATGATCTCCTGTCCGTCAGCGACGAGCGGGATCCTTCCCCGGAGCGCATGCGGCATTTTCACATCCGTCATATAATCCGAAAGCTTTTTTCTCGCCCCGTCGGACCGGACAGTGAGGTAATCACCGGGTCTTCTCGTCCGAACGCGCAGTTCATCGGATATTATAGCAAAATCGATCCATTTCGTATAGGGTTTTTCGGGAATCGGAAGGCGGATGCAGGAATCTTCGATACATGAAAATGTCCATCCCCCGCAGCACACCTGTCCGGTCTGCGTCAGCAATTCCTCAAATGCTTCTTCTTTTTCATTTTTCTCCTGCTCAAAATAAAAACGAAGGCCTTCACAGGTGCGCTCCGCACGGATCCCTCCCGGCAGATCGATCCGCTTCCCGTTCCCGTTTTTTCCGAGTTTTATGATATCCTCAATGTGCTTTGCCGTGATGTCCTGCTGATGAGGCGCGAGCATTTTCAGGCACCGGCGCACGATGCAGGATATCATAAACGGTTCCTCTTCGGAGAACACATGTCCTGAGAGGCAGATTCCATCCTTCACAGAAATATGTTTCTGCCCTCTTTTCGCAGCTTCACTCTCAATAAAATCGAGTGCTTCTCCCGAAAGCAGCGCATTCTGCGCGATATGGGCGGCAGCTCCGCTGTGGATCTCCTCTTCCAGATAAGGCATGACATGATGCCGGATCCGGTTTCTTGCATAGTCATCTTCGAGGTTTGTGCGGTCAGTCCGGTACGGGAGGCCTTTTTCCTCCATCCATTCTTCGATCTCCCGGCGGGAGACGCCAAGGAGCGGGCGGATCACTGTCCGGTTTCCGTCCGCGGCGCGAAGATCGCGCTGGCCCACCATCGGGATGATCTGGCGGATCCCCGCAAGTCCGGCGAGTCCGGAGCCTCTTGCGAGCTGGAAAATAACTGTTTCCGCGAGATCATCCCGATGGTGGGCCAGCGCGATCTTCGCGCCGCGGAGCTCCTTTTCACGGATATAGGCATCAAATGCCTGCCTGCGCAGAATCCTGCCCGCTTCTTCCTCTGTCTTCCGGTTCCTCCGGGCAAATGCCGGCACGTCACAGTAAAAAGCTTTATATGGAATTCCCAGCACCGCAGCAGTCTTTTCCGCAAACTTTTCGTCCTCATCCGCCTCCGGGCCCCGGATCCCGTGGTGCACGTGAACGGCGTGGAGCGCAAAGCCGGCTTCCCCGGAAAGCTCGCGGAGAATGTGCAGAAGGCAGACGGAATCCGCCCCTCCGGAAACGCCGCAGATCACGCTGTCTCCCGGACGGATCAGGTCGTATTTTTTTATAAATGCGGAAACCTTCCCAATCAGGGGGTTCCTTTTTTCATCCGGTCTCAATGCCATCTGCTCCTCAAAGTTCCTTAATGCCCGAAACGCTGTTCTTCGCAGGGCTCAATTTTCTCTGCCAAAAAACAGCTATGCCGGAATACTCTCTTCCGGCACAGCTGTCATGAATGTGTTTTATAAAGAATGTTTACATGCATACTGTCTAAGGGGCCGGTTTAAAAACGATCTCCCCTTCTTCATATAACCCGAGCTTATCGTGAGCGGTCTCTTTAATATACTCTTCGCTCTCGACATAGGCGCGCATCTCATCGGCTTCTTCAAACCGCTTCTGCTCCTGCGCGATCTCCTGCTCGAGTTCCTGTCTGATATTGTCATTTTCGATGATCCGGCGGCTCAGCTTTCTGTCCTGTACAAGAAGTACCACGAACAGGATCGCCACGACTGCCGTGATCACTAAAACGCCCATCCGGTTATTCCTGGCCCTTCTTCCAGTCCTTGACCGTCTGCGTTTCTTTGTTTTCCCCATGTCTTCCCCTGTTTGCAATAGAATATACTTAACATAAGTTTATATGCAAACGCCCGGAAAATCAAGGAATTCTTCAGAACAGTCACCTGATAATAATATTTCCGTTATGGTTGACATACAACGTATCCGACTGTATCTCATCTTTTCCGGTATGGAGAGTGATCTCTCCTCCGTCTATCGTGATATCTCCTGCCGCATGGATCCCGTCACCCTGCGCGTCGATCGAGATGGTCCCGGATTCTATATAGAGATACCCGGATTCACTGCCGGCCGTCTCTTCCTCATCGCCGTCCACGTCGATTCCTTCGTCCCCTGCCGTGAGATCCAGAGCCGCTCCTGTGATCCGGAAGCTGTCGTTGACGTGGATCGCGTCCCCGTCCGCCGTGACGCGGATCACTCCTCCGGTGATGACGAGGTCGTCATTTGCCTTGATGCCATGCTTCCAGCCTCCGCTCACCGTAAGGGAACCGCTGCCGTTGACCGTCAGATCATCTTTCGCGTAAATGACGGCATTGATGCCATTTTCCACGGCTTCCGCGCTGTACTGGTTCCCGCTCGTAAATATGTTTTCCGATGCATCTGCCAGCGTCAGGAAAACCTTATCCGCATTTTCCACGATCAGGCAGGCATTATCCCCGCTGTTCACGGTCACGCCATCGAGGCGGATCCATACCTTCGAATAGTTTTTCGCGTCCACGATGATCGAACCGTCGGACAGCTCTCCGGAGATCTCATAATAGCCGCTCTGCGTGATGTAGATGTCGCCGTACTCCTCATAGGCTCCTGTGCCTGATATCTTCGCCGAATCCCCGTTCAGAGTGATCGTTCTGACCTGATATCCGGTCCAGTCCCCGTTGAGATCGTTATCGGTAAAATAGCCGGAATCGGAATTCCTTTCCGCATCCGCGTCCACGATCTTCTGTATGCCCAGCGCCTCGCCGTTCATGAACAGCACCGTGATCACGAGCGCGATCAGGATGATGACCGCGCAGATCCTGTCGAAATATTTATGTGAAGACATCTCCAGCCTCCGCTTCTCTTATCCCATGTAATCGCCGTTATAGCTTACGAGCACCGCGCTCTCCACGCCGTTTATATCCGTAAGCGCGTTAATAAACTCTGTGTTGTCTTCTTTCAGCCGGATCTCCAGGTTCAGTTCCACAAGGCCTTTCCGGACCGTCTTGCTCTTCGTCACGCAGCGCTTTGTATTTTCTTTCAGAAATGCTGTCGCGGCCTTCTCACTTCCCTGCCCGTCGCACTGGAGGACAACGATATACGGATTGGTGTGATCCTTTTTATTGGCAAATACCCAGAGAATCAGCCCGATCACGACGCTCCCGAACACGGCAAGAGGGATCATTCCCGCGGCAAGGACAATGCCGGCCGCGATTGCCCAGAAGAGAAACGCGATATCGAGAGGTTCCTTGATCGCCGTCCGGAAACGGACGATCGACAGCGCGCCGACCATACCTAAGGAAAGAACAACGTTTGACGTGACCGCGAGGATCACCAGCGTCGTGATCATGGTAAGCGCTACAAGTGTTACGCCGAAGCTGGAAGAATACATCACTCCTGCATATGTCTTTTTGTAAATAAAGAAAATGAACAGGCCGACGCAGAACGCCAGGGCGAGGGCAAGCACCATGTCAAGAATGCTGATGGCGGCTACATTTTCCAGAAAGCTGGATTTGAATATATCACTGAAGCTCATGTTTTTCTCCTTTTTCCAATGTTTTTCACGTTCTCACGAACGGTTGTTTTCTTCTTTTTCAGAACGACGGCAGCATTTTCAATGCTATCCGTAGATCCTGCACTGCATATATTTGGAAAATGCGGTCACCCGCCTGCCGGTCAGCTGCACCGCGTCGCGGATGATGGAGGGCAGATAATTGTCCCATTTTACCTCCAGGATCCTCGGTGCGTCCCCGGCGGGGATCGTCACGCATTCCGTATCGAGAAAATCCGTTGTCCGAAGTCCTGTACGGATGTCATAGTCGAATGTCACCCGGACATTTCCCGGCGCGTAAACAAAGGGTTCTCTCGTATAATCCACAATTGTCTTCGGCGCCAGCCCTTGATATTTCATTTTACAGTAGAATTCGCGGAGCAGCGGCTGTTCATTTTCCATCATCCAGTCCGTCCTGCCGTCCACAATGCTCTGCGCCTGTTCTTCGGTCAGATACGCACTGTATTTTGTGCCGAGTCCGTTTATTTTGCTTTTCTTCTCCAGATTGATGAAGGACTTGTCCCCGTTGTAATAGCGGATCCTGAATTTTTCCCTCATATTTACGCCGTCCGCTTTTTCCCGCAGCGCCTTGTCGCTCAGGTTGTCAAAATACAGGCTCCGGATCAGGTATTTGCCGTTCTTTGCATGCGGATCCGGCTCCATCACCGCCGAAAGTCTTGCCCGCAGCGTTAGCATATCAAGATAGCTGATCTCATGTTTCCACTCATGCCGGTACTGAATTGCTTCCATCTGTCTCACCCCTTTCCTGTTCGCAATAGTAACGGTCGGAACTTAAACAAAACTTAAACAGATAGTTTTGATTTCAAAAAAGAAAAAGAAGAACCTTCGCATTGTTATGCGAAAGCCCTTCTTTATGCTCCAATATCCAATGAAAATAAAAAGCCCGGAAGGATTTTTCATCCATCCGGACTCTTTCATGGAGACGGTGGGAGTCGAACCCATAAAAAAAACGATAAAAGCCGCATAAATGCGGCATTCTATCAGAAAAAAGTAAACAAAAAAGTAAACAACTTACTGCTGGCCTTCTCCCGCCTCCGCAGCGATGTCCTTCCGGATCAACGCTTTTATATAGGTCTGTACCGCAGGAACATCATTCAATTTGTTGATGATATCAGCGTCCGTGTTGATGTTCAGCTTCAGGTATATCCCCTTTGTGTGACTCTTGTCGTATTTTACGTTTGCGCGCCTCTTCGCTTCTGATACTGCCATGTTCATTCCTCCTTATTCTATCTTAGCCTCCGTGGAATCCCGCGTCAAACCTTTTTAGTGAAATGGCAGGGCGTCGTCCACCACCATCCATCTCGTATCGTTCATCATCTCTTCCGCGCTCTCGTAGTGGCTGAGCCGCGCCAGCTCCTCGGTAAGTCGGTGAATCTCTTCGTACATACTATCATAAGCTCCCGCCGGTGCGCATCCGCATCCAAGTGCCTCGTCCACCCGGATCCACTCTTCAATCTCGTCTATCTTCCGGATCAGTTCCTTCTTCTGGCGTGTCATGTTCTCCTCCTTTGTTACCGCTACTGCGGTGTTTTACTTGATCGCAATAAGGTCAATTGTGCGGTTTCTTCTGTAAAGAAGGGCTTCCGCGTCTCGGCAGCGCTCCTCGATTCTCTCAGCCTCCTGCTTCTGCTCTTCGGTTGCGCGCCAGAAGGCTCCGGGCTCATTACCGAAGGGCTTATCTGCTTCTGCCCAGTTTACGGTGTAGGTTCCGTTGTTCTTTACCAGAATCTCTTCTGCTTCGAGGGCCTTTATCTGGTTGTCGATCTCGTTCAGCTCTGTCTGGATTGCCATCCTCACGAATGCCTCTTTGCAGTTCTTCAGGATAATCTCCATCGCGTATGTTGCCCGTTCCTCGGTGCCGGTCATCTTGATCAGTTCCTGCTTTGTCATGTTTTCCTCCTTTGCCGTCGTGTCCTTCGTGGCGGGTTTGCTGCTCTGTGTTTTTCTTACCGCGGCATCGGCCTGCAGGTGATCTCCTTCAGTCCACCGTGGCCCTTGCCGAGCCTGTTAAGGCAAATCCAGTTGTAGAAGTCCAGCCTGTGTTTGAAGTCGTCCGAGGTTTTTACGATCGTCGATCCGTCCGCGAACTTTGCTGTATATACTGTGTATGATTCTCTGTTTGTCATGTTGTTGCCCTCCTTGTTTTCTATGATGCAAGTATATACCTGTTCCACACGCACGTCAAGTATATACCTGCAAAAAGATCAAAAAAAGAGGAGCTTTCGCTCCCCTCCCGGATCCGTTTTTACTGCTGCATCGCCCAGGCGATCGCGTGTCCGTCGTCTTCAAATGCTACATCGCTTACTTCCCGAATGGCGATCGTGCCTTCGCAGGAAAGGTCGTCGTCGAGGTGCTCGTATACCGCTCCGAAGTAGCTGGGCTTTCCCGCTCCGTTATAGTAGTATCCGGCAAGGAGTACCTTGTCTCCAAAGTTTAAAACCTTACTCCAGCGGCTTTCGAGGTCTTCTGGTGTGGTCGGGTTCGGCAGCCTGTAGGTTCTTATCGCTTCGGTAATTGTCATGGTCTTGTTCCTCCTTTCGCTTTACATCTCAGTGTAGGCCATGTCGAAGGCGTCGCGCTCTTTGAGGAGCTGCTGCATGTCTTTCTTCAGGATCCTTACGCGCTCTCCCTTGCGGCCTTCGGGCCATCCCCAGTTACTGGTCATCGTCTCGTTGTATTCGTACATCCAGCCGTTCATCTTGAAGGTTCTCTTCGTGTTTTTCTTTGTCATTTTTTTGTCCTCCTTTACTTTATGATGCAAGTATATACCTGTATATATAAGAAGTCAAGTATATACTTGCCAATAAATAAAAAAAGAGGTAGCTTTTCGCTACCTCCCTCTTGCTTTTGAATTATCTCTACATACATCCATAACTTTATCAGCAAGAGCTCATCCGTAACCCGGAACATATTTCTCGTTTTCACTAAGGTGATGGTCTACTAATTGAACAGTTTATACCACGTGCTTGCAGTAAGCGTGCCCGATGCCAGGAGATTCGACGCCAGCTGCATGTCCGTGATTGCAGTGATCGTTTCCTTTCCAATTATTCCATCAATGGCCCCTTTGTAATATCCCCTTCCGGCAAGAAGGCCCTGCAGAATTTTTTTCAAGGTAGGATGCGATTCAATGGATGCGAGCGTCATCTCACCAGCGATCTTTTTGCAGTACGCGAGGAAATATGCGTTCCCGATCGTAAGCTCCGCATCATAATATTTGTTTGCCATATATTTCCATACAGACACAGATGCCGCTCTTGTTTTGGAGCCGTATTCATTGTCAACGACCAGCAGCTCTCCGACAGCTTTTTTCGTCTGTGTGGGATAATAGGTATTCAGGAACTTCTGGTATTCCGCGACATTTCCTTTCGTTTCCGGCTTTGGATCTTCGCTATCATAAAGCGGATATCCGTAACCGGCAATCTTAGAATTCGTTTTGAGATAAGATCTCTTTCTAACCTCGTTGTCGCAGTTTCCCTCAATCGTATATACATATTTATCCGTCACTTTATATACTATTCCGGTGTGGCAGATTCGTTCTGTATTTTTGAAAAAGATCTGAGCGCCGACTCTGGCTTCACTTCCCCAGCGGCCTTTGTCCTTGTATTTTTGTGCCGAGCTCGGTGTATAGTCCTCAAAACCGCCGCAGAGGATCTTCTTCGCGGCTTCAACACCAAACGCTTCTTTAAAGCACCAGTCGTTAAAGCAATCGCACCACGCTGCCGGGTAATCCATGTTTGACGGTTGGAGCTTATGCATTTCAAAATTATACTTTGTGTAATTGTTGCTGCCGGAGTTCGCTGTTTTATCATAAAGGTATTTGAGGTCTCCGGTTTTCTTTTCATGATATCCGACCTCAGCATCTGCTATGTCGATTACTTTCTGCGGATCAATTCCCTTTGATTTCTCTTCTGATTTCATTTCTTCCTCATCCATCGCATATTGATCGATGAATTGCTTACATTTGATATGCCGAGACCAGTATATGGTATCGCCTACCTGATTCGACGACGATTTATCTTTCTGATCCAGAATAAGCGATGCCAGGATATCGTCGGTGCTGTAACCCTTCGCTCTTTTGTATATACGGTCTACTGGCCCCTTGCCACCGAGATGCCGGATTTCGCAGTACATCATCTGCGACTTCACATCGTTGGTATAATCCCTTGCGCAGTCAGCTATTAGCGACTTCATTTTTTCTTCGAACATCCGATCCTGAACTGTGTGGCCGATCGGTGAATCGATGATTGCAATAATCGCAGATTTCTGTTTTGCACTTGGATTCCACTTGAGCGACACCCAGTCCTTTGATAGCATGCCTTCAATGCCCGCTGTGTCGAGTTTTCTGAAGGCCGCAGCATCCGCAGTGAATATCTCTTTCATAAGCTGCCGCGCCTCGTGCCCATAGCACTGAGCCCAGCCGATCGTGATCGTGTGCTCCTTCGGGCTGTTTTTATATGGCGAATCATATGCATTGTAACGCCGCTTTCCGTATACCTGCCCACCGGATTCAACTGCACCTATAATGTTTGTAAGTACCTTCAGATTCTGCTCGTTCATAGCTCCTCCTTATTCGATCGTCGCATCTATAACGCCATCTGCCGCAGGCACATAAAGCTCGGAGAATCCTTCATTCATTGCATATACCGCCGCTTCTATCAATGTATCAATCTGCGCATCCGTAAGTTCGATCCCGGATCCAAAGAAAGCCGCTTTGATATACTCGAATGCGATCCGTTTCTTATCATCTCCGTGCACGCCCTCCGCAACGGTCTGCTCAACGGCACGAACGGCTGCTTCGATTATTTCCGCGGCCCACGCCCACTTTGTTTTCCGAAGCTCCGCAATAGCCGCTTCTTTTTTCTGGATCAAATACGGAAGGAGCTGTTTTGTAATAATACCAATCATAGCAACCACAACTGCCGTAAGCACATTCATAAATAACTGCTGCATAGTTCCTCCTTATAAAAAGTCATGTCGCTCCAGCCGCTCGTGGTACACACTCGTTATATGTGACGCCGTTGCGACCGTCTGCTCGTTTTTAAACTCCGGATGCTTTGCACAATATTGGTTATACTCAGTAATGTCGTTCATTACTTGATCAAAGCTGTCCTTTGAATGGCGACGTTCCTCCTGCAGCTCATCCTCGAACCGCAGGATCCGAACGCGCCTATTTTCCGCTTCTCTTCGATCTCCCTTTGCATCAATTCTCCCGATGTCTTTTCGCAATTCCTCTATCGATTTTTTTATCTCGGCAAAGCGATCATGTTTTTTATCGTACCGTTGGATCAAAAACTCCAGGAACGCCAGAAAACTTCCTCCAAGTAGTATTCCAATGAATGTTTGCATTGTTGTGCCCCTCCGTTTATTCTTCCGTTTCCGGCTGTACTTCATGTTTGAAAACTTCATGCTTGATCGGTGAGCCGTCCGCATTAAACATCATGCAGGCGTGCATAGGAAGAGCGCTGACAGCTGCCGCAGACAAGATGGCATGGTACTTAGCTTCTGCTGACTGCCGGTTATCGTAAGCATAGGATGGGGTTGCAATCTGTCCGGAAGCAAAGGTTTGAATTTCAGTTACTAAGATTTTCATTTTGAATCCTTTCTTATTTAAATGACCGATTCAGTCAATGATAATGCCGAAGCAATTAGTGAATTAAATAGTAATTTAAACACGAAGACAGATTACTCAAGTCAATACACAAACTCATTATCAACAAGCCCTGACAGCGTCA
>SVDL01000153.1 GCA_015057835.1 Lachnospiraceae bacterium | reverse complement strand
AGTACAGGATTCAGCCGGAGGCCATGAAACGGCTCATAGCGAGGATTGCCGCCGCGGGAACACAGGCGGAGCGCTACCAGGAGCCGAAGAGCGGAATCAGAAAAAAATCAGAGGACGGCACGAAGGTTACACAGAAGAGAATGCTCTCTTTCCTCGCCGGGTATCCGGATGCGCATGACGCGTCAAAGGAATATATCGGTCCGGAGGACTTTTTCGACCCGATGTGCCGGAAAATCGCTGATTTATTATATGAACAGCTGCGGGGAGGAAGCGTCGCGCCGGCGCGGCTCCTGAATGCCTTCAATGAGCTTGAAGAGCAGAAAGAGGCAGCGGCTGTTCTGGAAGGCCGCATAGAAGCGGCCGACCAGGCTGCCCTCGACCGGGCATTTACCGACACTGTCATCAAACTGATGAAGCAGAGCAACGCAATGCATATGGATGCATGGAACGGCGAAATGGACGAACTGTCCCGCCTGATGAAGAAAAAGACTCTGATCGAACGGTTTGAGAGTGAAGGAAAATTGCTGCACATTGCCTATTTGGAACGATAAAAAGCGGATTACTCCGATAAGGTGTCCGGGCGGACACAGAAGAATGAATTTCGGATCCATGCAGGCGATGAAGGGAAGAGAAGCAGCCGGCAAGAAGTGGGAACTTCTTATTATATGTTAAAGGAGATGGTATTTATGGAGCAGGAACAGGTCGTATTTGCGCAGAAGCTGACGGATCTTCTTCAGCTCGCCTCAAAGAAAAAGAATGTTCTTGAGTATAAGGACATCGGCGACATGCTGAAGGGACTGGATGTCGGAGCCGATGAACTCGAAAAGACACTCGACTTCCTCGAGGCAAACGGTATCGATGTTCTCCGCATGACCGATTCGACCCCCGATGATGAAGTGCTCCTTCTCAGCGACGACGACGCGGATATAGAAGTGGACGAGGCGGAAGAAGTCAATCTCAGTGAGATCGATCTGTCCGTCCCGGAAGGCGTTCCGCTGGAAGATCCGGTGAGAATGTATCTGAAAGAGATCGGCAAAGTGCCGCTGCTTACCGCGGAACAGGAAGTGGAACTCGCCCAGAGAATGGAAAAAGGCGATAAAGAGGCTCAGAACCGCCTGTCGGAAGCGAACCTCCGTCTTGTCGTATCCATCGCGAAGCGCTACGTCGGCCGCGGCATGCTTTTCCTCGATCTCATTCAGGAAGGCAATCTCGGTCTTATCAAAGCCGTTGAGAAATATGACTGGCGTAAGGGTTACAAATTCTCGACCTATGCGACCTGGTGGATCCGCCAGGCCATCACGAGAGCGATCGCGGACCAGGCGAGAACGATCCGCATCCCCGTCCATATGGTCGAGACGATCAACAAGCTGATCCGCGTATCGAGACAGCTTCTGCAGGAACTGGGCAGAGAACCCACGCCGGAAGAGATCGCGCAGCAAATGGGCATTTCCGTGGACCGTGTCCGCGAGATCCAGAAGATCTCCCAGGAACCGGTCTCTCTCGAGACCCCGATCGGCGAAGAAGAGGACAGCCACCTCGGCGACTTCATTCAGGACGAAAATGTTCCTGTCCCCGCCGACGCTGCCGCATTTACCCTTCTCAAAGAACAGCTCGTCGAAGTGCTCGGCACGCTGACGGAAAGAGAGCAGAAAGTGCTCCGCCTGCGCTTCGGCCTGGACGATGGCCGCGCGAGAACGCTGGAGGAAGTGGGACGCGAGTTCAACGTGACCCGTGAGCGTATCCGCCAGATCGAGGCGAAAGCGCTCCGCAAACTCCGCCATCCGAGCAGAAGCCGGAAACTGAAGGATTATCTTGACTGAGAAGAGTCAGACATCCCGAATTAAACCCGGAATTGCAATTTTCCAGGACAGAAAAAGGATGAGACTTGGAAATTGCGATTATTCCGGACAGAAGACGATGAAACTGCAGAACGAACAGGATTCGTGAACGAAAGGATCATCCTCTGAAATGAAAAGGAGCCCCGAAGGTACGAACAGAAGAGCGGAACAGGAAATGGGAGAAAAAGTACAGGAATCCACGAAGGAATTCACGCAGAAATCCGCGCCGGAATCCGAACAGAAATCCCGCCTGCCGAAGCTTTCTGAACGCCTCGGGGCTCTTTTTGACCTTATTCCCGCCTGCGCAATTGCAGTCGATGTGGGCTGCGACCACGGATACATTCCCATCGCTCTCGTTGAGAGCGGAAAATGCCAAAGAGCCGTCGCCTGCGACATTAACCGCGGCCCGCTGGAAAAAGCGCAGGAAAATATCGCCGCAGCCGGCCTGTCCGGACAGATCAAAACGGTTCTCAGCAACGGGCTGCGGAATCCGGAGATTTATGATCTGATCCGCGTGCCGGACGCCGCGTTGATCATTGCCGGAATGGGCGGCCTTCTTATGATCGATATTCTGACAAATGCGGTCGACCTCGATCACACATTTTCCAGTCTGATCCTGCAGCCCCAGTCGGATGTTTCGGCTGTCCGCCTCTGGCTTGCGGAAAACGGCTGGAAGATCCATTCGGAATTTGCCCTGACAGAGGACGGAAAGTACTACGAGGGGATTCTGGTGCGGAAACAGGTACAGACAGAAGCAATTTCCCTGACGTCGGAAGAGGCCTGGTTCGGCCCGGAACTCCTGAAATCAAGGAATCCGGTGACACGGGAACATATCCTGAAGCAGAAACAGATCAGGCTTGCTATTCTGGAAAAACTGCGGGATTCCGGGGATGCACGGGCAGCGGCACGGCGGGATGAGCTGCTGGGGGAACTGGAAATTATTGAGAAAGGGCTTCGGAGAGAGGAATTCAGCCATGAAGTGTAAGGAGATCATCCAGGAACTGGAAAAGAGATATCCAAAGCAGTACGCGGTCGAATGGGACAATGTCGGACTGCTGGTCGGAGATGAGGAAAAAGAGGTAAATACCGTTTTCTGCGCACTGGACCTCACGGATGAGACTTTATCGGAGGCTTTAGATGCGGGGGCGGATCTCATTGTGACGCACCATCCGATGCTCTTCCGGCCGGTGGGCAGAATTGTCCGGCAGGATTTCATCGGGAGACGCATCATTTCACTGATTGAAAACGGGATTTCCTATTTTGCGATGCACACCAACTTTGACATTGCCGGAATGGCGGACAGGAATGCTTCTGATCTTGGCCTGATTGATCCAAAAGTACTTGAATGTGTCACAGAAGACGAAGAGGGACAGCCGCAGGGATTCGGGCGAGTCGGGGAGATTTCGGAAGAGCTCTCTCTTAAAGAGTTCGCCGCCAACGTTAAATCCGTCTATGGCCTTGATCAGATCCGTGTTTACGGAGATCCTGAAAAGACAGTGAAGGTTGCGGCAGTAAGCTCCGGCTCCGGAAAGAGCTCATTGGATGACGCTATCAGGAACGGTGCGGATGTCCTCATCACCGGCGACGTGGATTATCACACCGCAATCGACGCCGTGATGAAAGGGATTTCCGTGATCGACGCGGGACATTACGGGACGGAATTCTGCTTTATTGAAGAAGCCTCGAAATTCATCAGCGAGACATTCCCTGAACTCAAAGTGATCTGCGCCGGTGTTCGGCAGCCTTATCATATTTTCTAAAACTGAGATATTTCATTTCCCAAAGATCAGTCTTTTGATATAATTATTTTCGGATCGAATCGATTTGCGGGATCGGACGAATCCGGCCCCGCATCCGGAATGAAAAGGAGTACGATATGTCACTGATCAGGCTTTATGACGAAATCATTTCCGTACCGGACGACATGACTTACGCGGAACTTGTGAAGAGACGGAGCCGCGAAGAGAGGCTTGTCATGCTGGTCCGAGAGGACGGAAAACTCCGAGAGCTGTCCAAGAAGGTGAAGGACGGGACATCGGTGTCATTTGTCACAATCGATGAGCTGCCCGGCTTTGAGACGTATCGGCGCTCCCTTTCCATGCTGTTCATGAAAGCGGTCCAGAATGTTGCCGGCTGGGATAATGTGAAGCGTATTATCCTTCATTTTTC
>SVDL01000152.1 GCA_015057835.1 Lachnospiraceae bacterium | reverse complement strand
TTTGTCTGTTGCCGCCGTCAGCGCCGGGTCGCCCGGCGCCTAGCCGCTTTCCTGTACTGCTTCTGGCTGCACCGCGCTGATCCAGCGATCGAGCACCAGCGTCAAGGCGCCGCCCTCCGGTTTGGTTTTGGTGGAGAGATTTGATATCAATTCTCTGTATGTGGCAAGGCCCTGTCCCTTCGTTCCCTGCAATCTGCGCTCCGGGGATAGATCGGCGTCTGCGACGATAAAGCCCCGATCCATCACGTAGTTGCGTATGGTCTGCAGCAGAAAGCTCTTACCGCTGCCGTATCGCCCCACGATAAAGCGGAAGGACGCACCGCCTTCGGAGATGATATCTACATCGTGAAGCAGCGCTTCGATCTCACTTTTTCTGCCAACCGTGATATACGGCAGACCGATACGTGGCACCACGCCGCCCTTTAATGAGTTCAGAACCGTCTGCGCGATCCGTTTCGGTACTTTTTTATGTTCATTCATTGGTTGTTCCTCCAAGGTATTGTTCCAGTTCTTCTGCATAGTCGTCTACAAGGATCAGTCGATCATCCTCGCAAAGAAGCACGGTGTCTCCGATCTCATCAAACAGAGCTTCATTGATGGAATCTGCTATGATTGATGGCATCAGTCGGTTCGCACGAATGATTTCCGATGCATTTCCGTCTGAAAGAAGTGCACGGAGAATCTGAAGCTGTACGGACTCAAGCGGGAGTTCTGTCTGCTCGCCGGTTGATGTGAACGCAGCTTCTTTGGATTCTTCAAGATCTTCCCGTTCTTCCTCGGTCAGCAAGCTGTCACGCGTCACCCCCGCATCTTTGCGGATCTGCTCAAGACCGGACAGATCAATTGTGATCTTCGGCCTGGCTGCCTCGATCAAAGCCTTCTTGTCTGCTTCAATTACCGCGTCGATATAGGGAAGCGCCCACTCATCCGCCGGGTTTTCACGCAGGTAGCGCCCCGTTTTCATATACCGGCGCAGTCTTGCATCTGTCTCATGCAGGAAGCCTTTAAATCTTGTTCGGTCGAAGGACAGCTTTTCATAGGCTTCCACATGCCACACGCCGTTTCTGCAGCGGTAGGTGCGGGTGCCGTTCAATACATAGTCCCTGTCTTTCGGTCTTGCCTGTTCATAATACACTGCATTGGAAAACGGATACCACTGACGAATTCGCTTATCTCCGAAGCAGAGCGTAAACAAGTCTCTTTCTTGCCATTGATAGGAGGATGCCGCCCGCCACACTTCGCTGAAGAGGCGCTTGCCTTTTTCCGGGTCGCTTGCCAATACCGGTGAATCTCCGAGTTTTTTTCCGCCGAAGGCCAGCAGAGCAGCAAAGACCTCTTCGTGTGAGCGTTCTTTCGGATTCTGTAAAACGGAAAGTGCCAGATCCTTTTCGATCACCTCCGGGTCGGCTGCCCGCCTCGCAAGTTCCTGCGGCAGATTGTAGAGTACGGCGTATTCCAACATCCAGCGTCTGAGATTGGCACGCATCCTTGGATCGCCGACACCGGAATCCAGATATCCGACCTCAAATTCTTTCATTTTCCGAAGACAGTCTTCCGGCGTGTCCGCACCGACACCGTTCAGAAGCTCATAGAGGTAAATATAGGCCGCCGACGTGGCGATGGGCTGAAAAATGCCTCTACGCAGTTGCGTGCGCCACGTGAAATACCCTCGCAGCTGCCGTGTAGTTAGGTCGTGGTATGTTGGAAAATAGCACATGAAACTACCCGTCCACGGGAGGTCGTCTTCATAATCCTTCATAAAAACAGCCTGACGGTAAAAGTTCTTCGCTCTTGCTTCTGCGGACTCTCTTCCGTATTCAAACAGCCGTTTCATTTCCCTAAGTTGTTCCGGATGATTCTCTTTTGTCGGCCGATAGGCACTTCCGGCAAACGGCAGCGCTGTATCACGATATTTACTTTCCTCGGTTGTCAGCCGGGAAGCAAGGACGACGGTATACCCGTGATGTGTACTGGACGCGATTGCTTTGTCAAAAAGCTGAAATATGATGTCCGGGTCCGTCCTGTCATCAAAGGCAATACCGATCCACTTATTCCCCTTCATTCGGATCGGAGGCGAGAGGTAAGGACGCTCGAACCGCACAAGACTGTCGCTGCCGCATTTGAGATCACAGCGTTCAATCACCATGCCGGTATCGGTGTCCCACTGACGCATGAGGAGCGCAATCCACTTCCCGGTATCGGGATCCGATAGGACAGAAAAGCCGGGGAAGTCAGCCCATTTATGCTGTTCCTGAATATGGTATCTTTCGGCGGCATAGGCCGTCAATTCAGCGATCTTCATGAACTCACCTCCTCTCTTTGATGCGTTTTGTGCGAGGGCGTTTTATATACCATGTATAATAATTATACCACGTATGCGCCCAGATTCAAGTACGCAGATTCAATTGACTTTGAACGTTTTCTGATAATTTCATATAATCCGCCATGTCAGTAAAACCGATCTCATGGTAGAGATTCTTTGCAACGCCGGAGCTTTCTAAATAGATTTTTTCAGTTCCACGTGATTTTGCATCGGAAACCAAGAACTCTATGATCATTCTACCAATACCTTTGCCGCGAACCTCCGGAAGTGTGTAGATATTCATCAGGTATCCGTTCGTTCCGCTATGATTATCCGGCGACGGCATTTCCTCCTGATAACAGATCCCGCCGCAGCCGATGATCCGCCCGCTGTCTGCATCCAAAGCAAAGCAGGCCGTATGTGTGCCGTCTGTTAGATGCTTTTTATAGTATTCCTCATTGTTTCGAGCGATGGCAGAGCGGTCTTCACCCTCATGCATGGGGAATACCTCTTGCAGAACGCGCATCCGCCATTCCATCAGCGTGTCGAAGTTCTCAAGCCCAGCCTTTTTAACCGATACGTTCATACGCTTGTCCTTCTTTCATCACTACAGGCATTCTGCTCATGTCCGGCTTGCCGTTGGTATTCAGTGGGATTTGCGGGATCTTTACGATAAACTCCGGGATCATAAATGGCGTCAGATTCTCCGCCAGTTCATGGCGAATCTGCGATACCTTTACATTGTTATCCTTCGGAACAATGTAGGCGATCATATAAGATAAGCCTTCTTCATCCGTAAACGGTCTGACGATTGCCTGCTCCACGCCGCTGCACTTATACAGCTTTGACTCTACCTCCATAACTTCCACGCGTTTGCCGTAGATCATGATCTGCGTATCTTTGCGGTGCAGAAACGCGATGTTGCCGTTGGGAAGAATATACCCGAGGTCTCCGCTGCGGTACATTGTACTACCGTCTTCAAGCTTAACGAACGCCTTGTTTTCTTCCGCATGATCTCCGGTATAGCCATTGGAAACGCCGTCGCCGTAAATACATATTTCACCGGTTACTCCTTCCGGAAGCTCTTTGCCGTCAGCGTCAAGGATTTTGATGGATGCGCCGATAACGGGATGGCCGATGGGATACGTGCCATCCTCCAGGATCTGACCGTCTCTGCATCTGTAATAGGAAGCGCATACCGTTGTTTCAGAAGGGCCGTAGGTATTATACACTTCGGCTTTATGAACGAGATTGTTGACGTGATGTCCGCGAAGCACGTCGCCGCCGCTGATGAGCAGGCGAAGCGACGAAGGGATCGTATTGAGGTGATTCATCTCCGCCAGCAGATACGGGAAGCCGGAGAGCATCGTTACGCTGTGGCGTTCCACAAACGCCATCAGACTGCGGATGTCCTTTTTATCGTCATCCGAAGGAATTGCGAGCGCGGCTCCGTTCAACAAGCTTGCAAAAACTTCTTCGACGAAAATATCGAAAGAGCAAACCGAATACTGAAGCATTACGTCGCCTTTTGCCGGATGGAATTCATTTTCAAACGCTCTTACATAATGGCAGACGTTCCGATTGGTCACGGAAACGCCTTTCGGTCTGCCGGTCGTTCCGGATGTATACAGTATGTAAGCGAGATTGTCCGGGGCCTGTGTATATAACCGTTCCTTGCTCCCAGGGGCTGCCGTGCAAATGGAGCAGTCGGAAT
>SVDL01000151.1 GCA_015057835.1 Lachnospiraceae bacterium | reverse complement strand
AAAGAAAGATGGCGAGTATACACTGGACGATTACCTTGCCCTCCCGGACGATCAGCGCGTCGAACTCATCGACGGAGTCTTTTATGATATGGCGGCTCCGACTTCCGGGCACCAGGCTATCGAAGGATATTTGCATAAAATTTTTTTGGACCATATCCTTGAAAAGAAGGGGCCATGTATTCCTCTGGTCTCCCCGATCGACGTCCAGCTCGACGAAGATGACCGCACTGTCGTGCAGCCGGACGTTGTGATCATCTGCGACCGTTCGAAATTTCAAAACGGCAGGGTATTTGGCGCTCCGGATTTTATCTGCGAGGTACTGTCCCCATCCACAAAGAAAAAAGATATGTATCTGAAGCTGTTCAAATATATGAACGCCGGCGTCCGGGAATATTGGATGGTCGATCCGCAGGACAAGACTGTTCTGGTCTATGATCTTGAGCATCAGGCTAAACCTGTAACTTATACTTTCGACGACTGTATTCCCGTTCTGATCTGGGACGGGGATTGTGAAGTGGATTTTTCAGCTATTTATGATTTCGTTTCTTTCTTATACCAACAGTAGAGAATGCCAGCTTCCCTGAAAAAACTGTGCCTGCCCCGAAAGGAGAATCCCTGCTTGAAAACCGTCAATGAATATCTGAAAGAGGAATACGGAACGAAAATATATAAGATCGCGCTTGACGGCGGCTTTACCTGCCCGAACCGGGACGGCACACTCGGATACGGGGGATGCATCTTTTGTTCCGGAGCGGGATCCGGCGACTATGCGGAGTCCTCTTCGCTTTCGATTACAGAACAGATCGAACTTGGAAAACGTAAAGTTGCAGCGAAAATGCCCGCCGCAGGTGGGAAATATATTGCCTATTTCCAGGCATTTACAGGGACCTACGCACCGGTGGACCGTCTTCGCCTGCTCTTTACGGAAGCCATCCGGCATCCGGATATTGCGATTCTTTCCGTAGCGACGCGTCCGGACTGCCTTCCTCCCGACGTGCTGGCACTTTTAGAAGAACTGAATCAGATCAAGCCGGTATGGGTCGAACTGGGGCTCCAGACCATACATCCCGCATCAACTGCTTATATCAGAAGAGGTTATGCACTCTCTGTTTTTGATGAAGCAGTCAGAAATCTCCGTGAAGCCGGCATTTACACAATTGTTCATGTCATTCTCGGTCTTCCGGGAGAAACGGAGCAGGATATGCTGGAAACTGTCCGATACGTCGGGAAGTCCGGCGTACAGGGGATCAAGCTGCAGTTGCTCCACGTGCTGGAAGGAACGGATCTCGCGGAGGATTACCGCAGAGGAGCATTTCAGACGATGTCCATGGAGGAATATGTTTCTCTCGTCGGAAAATGTATTGCTGCGCTGCCGGATGATATTACCATCCACCGTATGACCGGCGACGGAAACCGCCGTACCCTGATCGCGCCGCTGTGGAGTCTCGATAAAAAAAGAGTTCTGAATGCACTCTCCAAACATTTACTTTCGAATTCCCTCCATATGTAGTAGAGTGAAGGGTGAGATATACAAAGCGGCGGAAATGAGTATCTGAAAGGAGGAAACTCATGGATAAAAAAACGGAACGCATCATACGGGCTGCAGCGCTGGTCATCTGCGCCGTCGCTCTCCTGGCGATCCTGATTCATGCCTGGAAAGCCCTGACCAGTCCGAAAACGCCCGCCGCATCTGGGAGCGCGTCTTCCGGAACCGTCGAAGCGGAGGCGCAGGACGGCATGTGGGTCGAGGAGACGGAACTCGAGACCGAAGAAGACATTACTCTCTCCATCATGGAAGCGGTTCTGGGGAAAGCTCAGCAGCGTAAAAACCTGATCGTATTCGAACAGTCCATCTCCGATATTATTAAGGTGACCGATGAAGGCAGTCTGCCCTGGGGGCTGACCAGCAAATACCAGTACATCAAATATTCCGGTACCGCCACTTATACCGTGGATCTGAGAGGAATCAACGAAGAACATCTCAGCGTCAATGAGAATACGAAGACGCTTACGATCTACATTCCTCATACCGAACAGAATCTTGATATCAACGAGGAAGAGACACAGGCTGATGAGACTGAGAACGTAGGCATTTTCTCAATCGGAGATCTTAAGCTGACCGAAGAAGCCCGGTCTGAAGTCATCGAAGATGTAAGGCAGAACATGGAACAGAAGCTGAAGGCGGAAAAAGCTGCTGCCAATGCGGACCGTATGGCCAAGCTCAGCGTCTGGGAGATCTACCAGCCCGTTGTGACCAGTGTCAGTCCGGAATACACAGTCGTCGTAGAATTCTTGTCCTGAAGGAGGTCGTCATGAAAATCAATCGGAAAACTGCACTGTCCATGACAGCCTTTGCCGCTCTTCTGCTGGCAGCCGTGCTGTCCGTCACCGTGCTCGGAAGTCACTATTCCAAACCGGAGACCTATGCGGGAAGCATTCAGGCCCTTAATGAGAAAAAGGCAGACATCGAAAAGCTGGCCGGATCCGCCGCTGCCGCATCCGCCGCCATTACACTCATGCCGGGGGATTTCGGCACGCCGATCGCAGATAAGCTTGCGGACCTCAGCGGCTATTTCCTGCTCATCATGTGTACGGTTTATATTGAAAAGATCCTGGTTACGCTCGGGGGGATTCTCGCATTTGACATTCTGATCCCCATCGGACTCATCCTTCTGGCCGTTAACATTTTCTGGCCTTCCAGATTCCAGAAAACTGCGCTGCGGATCATTTCCCTGGGACTCATTCTGGTGCTCCTCGTTCCGGTCAGCCTCAGCATTTCCGGCGCCGTCGAGAAACAGTATGAAGCGGAGATCCAGCAGACCATGCAGATCGCAAACCAGACCTCTGAAGAAATACAGGGAACAGCGGAACGTACCGACGATGAAAGCCTGTGGTCGGAATTCATCGAAAAAGTAAAGGGAGGCGGAACGGCGGTACTGGAAAAACTGAAATCTACGCTGAGCAGCTTCACGGATGCCGTCGCGGTCTATATCGTCACGACCTGCGTCATCCCTGTGGCTGTGCTGCTGATCGGCCTGTGGCTCATTAAGACGCTGTTCCATCTCGATATCCGGATGCCGGGGATCGTGCCCGCGAGACGGCAGAAGAAGGAACGGGAAGAATAAATCCTATATCCGGTTTTTCAGGAAGAGAAGCATTTTATGCTTCTTTTCTTTTATTTTCAGACACGCTTTGCAGCCATTCATGGTATGATTAATAAAAATGCTGTCCGCATCAATAAGGAGATCGATATGAACAAAGAATATTATGTAGGGGATCATGTAGATACTGTAAATCACGTAGCGTTCTTCGTGGCGGATCTTGAAGAAAGCGTACAGTTTTATCAGGAAGTATTCGGCTTCGAAGTCCTCTATTACGCAGTCGTGGAGGTCGCCAACGAGAGACTTGCGATGCTCCGCTATAAGAACCTGACCCTGGAACTGCTCTGGGTGCCGACGCGCACCGTGGAAGAGCTTCGGGAGAAATACCTGGCTGTTGATCACCATATCGCATTCGAGGTGGATGATATCGAGGCCGTTAAGGCAAAACTGTTAAAGCACCCGAAGATCACCTGTGAAGAGGCAGAGATCAGAAACGTCCCGAATCTGGGCGGCATCGACATGCGTGTGACGTTCTTCCGCGGCATTAACGGAGAGCGTTTTGAGATCATGCAGAATGTAAACCGATAAGCTGAGAAACCTTTTTAAATGATAGCGGTTGATTGACGCAGGAGGCAGTATGAAAAAAATAATCAATGCTCCGGACCTTGTGGAAGAACAGATGATGGAAGGTCTTCGGAAGGCTTATCCCGGATATGTGCGCCGTCTTGACGGAACCAGCGTTTTTGTGCGTTCCGAGCCCAAAAAAGGAAAAGTTGCCCTGATCTCCGGAGGCGGAAGCGGCCACGAACCCGCCCATGCCGGTTACATCGGAACAGGTATGCTGGACGCGGCGGTCTGCGGACCGGTCTTCACTTCGCCGACGCCGGATCAGGTCTACGAGGCGATCCAGGCGGTCTCCGCCGGTGAAGG
>SVDL01000150.1 GCA_015057835.1 Lachnospiraceae bacterium | reverse complement strand
ATAGGTTCCGGGAGCGGTTGCCTTGGGCACTTCTTCGGTAAAGAGAGCCATATCGGGCACGCTTTCGTTATCATCAGCAAGTGCATAGACGATTTTGCCGTATTCCGTCATTGTTCCGGGCAATACAAGCTCCTGTTCCTCTCCGTTATAGAGGAGAGTTTTTGCCTGAGGCAGGGTGATAAATGTGCCATAGGCCCGGACATGTACGGTTATTCCGAATGTTGTCTTTTCATAATTGGGCGAATCGGGAGTAAAGGTCACCTCGTATTCTGTCTTGTCACTGTCCTCCAACGTGGGGCAGACAGTCTTGTCAGTCCATTTAAAGCTGCCCGGCACAGAAGCTTCTCCGCCGCTCAGCTCGGAAGCATCAAGCGGACGTCCAAGAATGAGGCCGGAAGCTGTGGGCATGCTTTCGATGACCGTCTCTGCCGGAGCGATAGTGTATTCTACGGCAGCCGTTGCATCGCCCAGCGTGATGGAAGCGGTATAGGTGCCTGCTTCCGTGGGCGGCTCGGACAGGATCTCATCTCCGCGGGAATAGACGATCTCGGGCCGTTCTACTCCCGGAATACTGCCGAGGACCTTCGCCTTCGGATTCTTGCCATCGCCGTAAACTTTTTTGACAGGAGCAGTAATAGTCAGCGTCTCGGTTACATCCCCTTCGGAGCACGCAGCCGTCAGTTCCGGACCTTCGGCGGAATAGCTGTAGTCATGAGCCGTAACCTCATACCAGTCGGATCTGGTATTCAGTTCATCACATAACACACGCACATGGAATGTTCCCGGTTTGGTAAAGGAAACTTCATTCTGCTCATTCATACTGATGCCGCGTTTGTCCAGCTCCTGTTTTTGCCAGACATACGGCTTATCAACCTCTACGTCGTCCAGGTCACGGATAGAGACGTTCAGGGCACCTGCCTTGTCAAGCCGCTGCGGCTCCGCTCCGACAACGCCTATGAAGTCGCCTGACAGATGCACCGTGCCTTTCGGGCTGTTGTCTTCTTCCGTTTTCTTCTCCTTTACGGTAATCTCCAGCGCGGCTGTGGTCAAAAGGTCAGAATTCTTTGTGTATGCATGTAAATCTTTTACTGTGGTATAGCAATCCTCGTCGATCACGTATTTCAGGTAACAGGTGCCGGGCTTTAATTTTCTCCTTTCATTACAGACAAGATAGTGCGTCCCCGGTGACTCAATACTCACACACAAACAACTCATGCATCGCCCGTGTCGCGGCGACGTACTTTGCGTTGACGATCAATTTTGATTCTTCACCGCCTGCACATGCCGGGAACAGCATGTAGACCCGGTCGAACTCCAGGCCTTTTGCCAGATAATAGGTGGTGACGGTCAGGCCTTTCTTGAAGGAACGACTGTCGCGGTGCAGATGCGAGAAGCGCTTTTCGGTGTCATAACCGCGGCTTTCAAGCAGCTCTTTCAGTTTTTGCGCAGCTTCGGCAGCACCTTTTTCAGTCGGGGTAATGACCGCGGCGGTTTCGGAAGATGCAGCCGCGACGAGCTCTGCAATGCAGGCAAGAGCTTCCTCACGGTTCTTAAAGTGACGTTCCGTCACCGGAGAGCCGTGCCGTTCGATCAGTTCAAGCCCGGTGATACCCGCCAGCTGATTGGCATACTCCGCGATCTCCACGGTATTGCGGTAGCACTTGTTGATGATGATGGTGCGGATGTTTTTCCCCAGAATTCCCGGAAGGAAAGTAAGCACATCGTTCGGCTTATCGCCCAACGTCTGTGCCCGGTCGCCCAAAATGGTCATCGGACAATTAAACATCTGGTGAAGCACCGCATACTGGATCCATGTGTAGTCCTGCATTTCATCGACGATCAGGTGACGAATAGTTGGGTCCGGCCTGCTGCACATCAGCCTGTTCTTCAGATAGAGCAGCGGATAGACATCTTCGTACCGGAGAAATCTTTTTTCCTGCGGAACATCGGGCAGCACGGGAAGCCCCGCGAAGTCCAGAAAACGCCGGTATATCTCGTAGTAGTCCATGGTCTCGTACATGGAAAGGAATTCCTGCCGGAGCAAATCTTTCTCGTCGGGTTCCAGATCCTTTTGCATGAGCGTCTCGATCTGATCGATATAATAGTCGGCGATCTCCTGCATTCTTTGAAGCAGGGGAGCCTCGGTAAAGCGATAGTAGAAATAATCGATGATCTCCGAATCTGTGATCGTGCTTCCGCGGTACTTCACATCGCGGAAGTTCATCAGCTCATCCTCCAGCGTGAGAATGTAAGATTCGAGAAGATCCGCGAATTCCCTGGACTGCTTATATTCAAACAGAGGATTCATGCTCTCTATACCCGCAAGCCGCTGTTCCAGCAGATCATAGCGGTCCTCGCAGTCGTTCACGATATCCTTAAGCTGCTTATAGGCGTAAAGGTCGAAGGTCAGCTCACGGATATTCTCTTCCCCGAGCTCCGGCAGGATCTGCGAAATATAATCCGCAAAAATACCGTTTGGAGAAAGGATCAGAATATTGGAGGACTTCAGATTCCCGCGGTCGTGATAGAGAAGATAAGCGATACGGTGCAGCGCGATCGAGGTTTTTCCGCTGCCCGCCGCCCCCTGGATCACCATGATCCGGTCGGTAGTGTTACGGATGATCGCGTTCTGTTCCTTCTGGATCGTCTTCACGATGTTTCGCAGCTTATCCTGCCCTGCGGATCCCAGCTCCTGCATGAGAACTTCGTCATCTATCTTGATATCGCTCTCCAGCTCATATATCATGCGGCCGCCGCGTATCTTGTACTGGCGGCGGGAGATGATCTCACCCGAAAAGACGCCGCCCGGGGCTGTGTACGAAGCCGGACCTTTTTCGTAGTCGTAAAAAAGTCCGCTTACCGGGGCCCGCCAGTCATAGATGAGCGGGACTGCGCCGAGGTCCTCCGCAAAAGTTCCGATTCCGATATAGAAGATCTCGGGGGCTTCATCACCCTCATAGATAAAATCGACCCTGCCGAAAAAAGGATTGTCGATCATCCGGACAAGCTTTCTGCGGGTATGCCTGTCATTCTCGTTGGACTGCATCTCACGGAAAAGAGCCTGTTGGTTATCGTAGTTCTCATAACCATACTCATCCATCTCGGTGTAGTTTTCCCAGTAGTATTCGTGCATCTGTTCGATGTCCTGCTGGCTTTCCAGTATCGAGATATCAAGTTCTTTGGTTTTTTCTCTAAGCTTTTCGCTGACATAGGCGAGAAATTCCCGCCCATCATTTAGATTTATACTCATTATTGAATCCTCTGATAGTTTTATTTGCTCCGCCGCCAACAGCGATTTTCTTTGGCAAATCCATTACTATTTGCAGCCTATGACCTTGAGTAATATCTTAATATCATACCGGAAATCTCTCCGGAATGCTATTGTGTTTTATATTTCTGAGCAGCACACAGTGCCCGGCGAAGAAATACATGCATTTTTAACTCCCTCCGTATGCAATGCAACAACGAAATGGGCATGCGGCGAAGAAATTCAAGATTTTTTAAATCCCGCCGTATTCAATGTATGGCAAAAATCTGTACACGGCAAATATATACAAAGTTTTTTCAAATCCCGCCGTATGTAATATAATACCAAAATAAGTAACAGGCGAAGGAAATTTCGTAATCGTAAATCCCGCGGTACGTGTAGCAGCTACACATACCGCGGGATTTCATAATCACTTATTTTCCTTCGCCTGCCTCTTATTCCGGCACCATCTCACATACGGCGGGATTTTCAAAATCTTGTTTTCCTTTGCCTGCACCTCATTCCGGCAATGTCTCACGCACAGCGGAATTTTTAAAATCTTGTTTTCCTTCGCCTGCAACTCATCCCGGCATCGTCTCACACACGGCAGGATTTTCAAAACCCTGTTTCCTTCGCCTGCAACTCCGGGCGGCTTCCCTCCCCGTTTAAGGGGGTATCGCGAGGCCCTCCTCGCGTGCCTTCAGCGCACAGCTAAATCCCACTTACGGGCCTTCACCCTCGTCTTCCCTTCCGACACGAAGCACATACCTGTGGCATCCAAATCGGTATAGAT
>SVDL01000149.1 GCA_015057835.1 Lachnospiraceae bacterium | reverse complement strand
CAACGCCGAAGGACGGCCTGCACGCTGAAAATGACGAAGACGAATCCGTGGGCTATATCTACATCGGCGGCGGCACGCTGAATATCACAGCTGGAGATGACGCCGTTCACGCGACAACGATTATTGAGATCGATGCGGGCACGGTCGGTCTTCAGGCAGCGGAAGGCCTTGAGGCGACCTGGATCCAGATCAATGGCGGAGATGTCAATATCACTGCTTCGGATGACGGTATAAATGCAGGAAGAAAATCCAGCGTATATACACCGACAGCGGAGTTTAACGGCGGAAATGTCACGATCGATATGGGATCCGGCGATACGGATGCCGTGGATTCCAACGGCAATCTGATCATCAACGGCGGAACCCTCACGATCAACGCGCAGAGCCCGTTCGATTACGACGGGGCTGTGGAGAAGAACGGAGGAACCCTCATTATCAACGGAACCGAGACCGATTCCGTCAGCAACCAGTTCGGCGACGGAATGGGCGGCATGCACGGCGGCATGCCGGGCAGCGGCCGGGAAGGCTACAGCACCGGAAACCAGGATGGCACAGAAGACGGCACTCAGAACGATTACAGCTATGGCCCGCAGGGCGGAAACGGTGAAGGAATGCCGGATGGCATGCCGGGCGGCTTCGGCGGTGGACACGGCGGCTTTCGGGGACGTGGAAACAGCAGCGGAAGTGAGGACGGAAGCGGTTCTTTTGACGGTTCTGACACGGACGGAACATCCGGAGCAACGCCGAATCTTGGCCAGAGCGGCAGCGGTACAAATGCATAAAATCCGGCTTCCCGGAAACAGCGAAGTGTCGGCAGACAGCCCTGCCGGCACTTTTTCTTTGGGCATGTTTTATCTTTACAAAGAAGATGTGCTTTCCTATAATAACTATATGTAGCGTTTTTTAGAGAATGGGAAAACATGGTCTTGTGGATGGATCCAAATCCTATGGATGGATCCAAAACAGGATAGGACAGAATGGTTTCCGTTTGCCGAGAAAACAGAGATAAGAAACAGGAGATTGCAAAGAATGCAGTTAATAGCCGCCGTTGACAACAATTGGGCGATCGGAAGGAACGGACAGCTCCTCGCGACGATCCCCGGGGATATGAAGTTTTTCCGGGAGAAGACGATGGGAAAGACCGTGATCTTCGGGCGGAAGACCATGGCGACGTTCCCCGGCGGAAAACCGCTGGAGGGCAGAAAGAATATCGTCCTGACGAGAGATCCCGACTACAGGGTCAACGCCCCGGCGAACATTCCGAATACGACTATAGCTGTCGCTCATTCTGTAGATGAAGCCATTCAGATCGCGAATGAGATCGAGGCGGACGGAGACGATATTTTCGTGATCGGCGGAGGCAGTATTTACAGAGATTTCGAGCCTCACTGCGATAAAGCGCTGATCACGAAGATCGATTTTGAGTATGAGGCGGACACATTTATGCCGAATCTCGACCGGATGGAGGAATGGAAAATGATCCGGGAGAGCGAGGAGCAGACCTGTTTCGACATTATTTACGCATTTACGGAATATTCCAGGATTTAAAAAATATTTACGCATTTACGGAATACACCAGGATTTAAGAAAACTACTTAACTATTTACCGAATATACCGGAATTTAAGAAAGAGACGGACATGACCCATAGAGAAACCACAAAACAGATCCGGATCGGTGACCGCGTGATCGGCGGAGGCAGCCCGATCCTGATCCAGTCCATGACAAATACGAGAACGGCGGACGCGGATACGACGATCCGGCAGATCCTGCAGCTGGAAGAAGCCGGCTGCGACATTATCCGCTGCGCCGGCCCGAAAATGGAAGACGCCGAGGCGCTGGCGAAGATCAAAAAAGAGATCCATATCCCGCTGGTTGCGGACATCCATTTTGACTATAAGCTGGCCATTGCGGCGATGGAAAACGGCGCCGACAAGGTCCGCATCAATCCGGGAAATATCGGCGCTGTCGAAAAGGTAAAAGCCGTCGTGGACTGTGCGAAGGAGAGGGAGATCCCGATCCGCATAGGCGTCAATTCCGGATCCCTCCGGAAAGATCTGGTCGCCAAATACAACGGCGTGACGGCGGAAGGCATCGTCGAATCCGCACTGGACGAGATCAAAGTTGTGGAAGATCTCGGCTATGATAATCTGGTTATCAGCATCAAATCCACCGATGTCCCGATGTGCATCGCCGCCCATGAGCTGCTGGCACAGAAGACGAAATATCCGCTGCATGTGGGCATTACCGAGGCGGGGACTGTTTTTGACGGGGCCATCAAATCCGCTGTCGGCATCGGCATTATCCTGCACGAGGGGATCGGCGATACGATCCGCGTCTCTCTGACCGGCGATCCGGTGGATGAGGTGCGCGCGGGCAAACGCATTCTCCGGAGCCTCGGGCTGCAGAAAAACGGCATTGAAGTCGTCTCGTGTCCGACCTGCGGGAGAACGCAGATCGACCTCATTTCCCTCGCGCAGCAGGTGACGGAAATGTGCGAAAACATTGATAAGACGCTGAAAGTCGCGGTGATGGGCTGCGTCGTCAACGGACCGGGGGAGGCGAAGGAAGCGGATCTCGGCATCGCGGGCGGCATCGGCGAAGGACTTCTCATCAAGAAGGGCGAGATCGTCCGGAAAATGCCGGAGAGCGAGCTCCTCGGAGCGCTCCGGGAGGAGATCCTGAACTGGGAATCCTGAAAATGCAGGCGTTCCCGACAAAAATCCACACTGAAACAACACGGAATTCAGATCAGAAACGGAAGGAAACACAGAATCGATGGCAGAAGTAAGAGCATTTAAAGACGTATTTTCGGACATTGAGGTGAACGCGAAGCTCTCGGGGCTTCTCGACACCGTATTTGTCGAGCGCGTCATTTACAACCGCCAGAAGAAGATTCTGAGAGTCTACCTCGTCAGCGATAACTGGATCCGGAAACAGTACATTTACGACATCGAGAAGGCGATCTCGGACCAGGTGCTCCTGGAATGCGGCCTCGACGTGAAGATCATCGAGCGTTTCCGCCTGTCGCGCCAGTACGTGCCGGAGAAGTTTTACGAGCTCTACAAGACCAGCATGATGCTGGAACTGAAGAAAAACAGCCCGCTCCTTCACGAACTCATGAGGGAGACGACGCTGGTATTCCCGGATCCGGAGAACATTGTGGCGCAGATGCCGGACAATGTCATTTCCCGAGGACGGGGCAGTGAACTGGAAGAGTTCCTGGAGAAGGTATTTGCGGAACGCGCCGGCTTCAACGTGGAGCTCCGGACCGAGCTTAAGGAGAGCAAGGGGAGAAATGCGTTCGCGGACGACGAGGAGTTCATCCACAACCGCGTCCGGGAAGTGGTGCGCGCGAACCGCGCGAGAAAAGAGCACACGAAGGAAGAGACGAAGCTGAACGCGCCGCAGGAGAAGCGTTTCCGCTCGCGGCAGGCGTTTATCGCGCGGGATCCGGATGTCATTTACGGCAGAAGCCTGGAAGGCACGCCGATCCCCATCGCGCAGGTGCCGGATGAACCGGGCGAAGCGGTGATCCGGGGCGAAGTGTTCTCGGTGGAAGAGAAGGAGACGAAGAGCGGGAAGACGATATTTACCATCGCTCTTACGGACCACACGGACAGCCTCCGCATGAAGCTGTTCTCTGAGGCGGACGATGTCGAGCAGTTCCGCGCGACGTTCAAGAAAGGGGCGGCGTTCCTTGTGAAGGGAATGGTCGCGTTTGACCCCTTCGACCGCGAAGTCATGATGAGAAATGTCTACGCGATCAAGAGAAGCGCTCCTCTCCGCAGCTCCCGCACCGACGACGCCAAGGAGAAAAGGATCGAGCTCCACTGCCACACGAAAATGAGCGATATGGACGCCGTCTCCAGCGCGACGGATATTATCCGGCAGGCGTATGAGTGGGGGCACAAGGCGCTGGCGATCACGGATCACGGCGTCGTGCAGGCATTTCCGGAGGCGCTGCATACCTTCGGAGACAAAAAAGGCATCCCGGCGGACGCTGATTTCAAGGTGATCTACGGCATGGAGGCCTACCTCGTTGACGACGCGAAAAATCTGGTTCACGGCGCGACGGGAGAGTTCCTTACGGACCCGCA
>SVDL01000045.1 GCA_015057835.1 Lachnospiraceae bacterium | reverse complement strand
TGACAGACGAGTCCACAGAGGACATGCAGAAGATGGCGGCCATCATTCCGGATGAGCAGGCGGCCAGCTACTTCGGCACGACCGTGCTTACACACGCCAAGCAGCGCATACCGTGGCTTCTCATCCTCATGCTTTCCGCCACATTGACGGGCATGGTGACGGCACACTACGAGTCCGCTTTTAACGCGATTCCTCTGCTCGTCGCCTTCATGCCGATGCTGATGGATACGCCCGGCAACTGCGGCAACCAGGCCTGTACGCTGATGGTCCGCGGACTTGCGCTGCAGGAAATCGATGTCAAAGAGATCGGCAAAGTACTCTGGAAAGAGCTCCGTGTCTCTCTGATCGTCGGCGGCATTCTCGGGGTTGTCAACGGCATCCGAATTTACCTTATGTATTATGTGTTTGCATCCAACCCGGATCCGAATACTTTTAAGTATATGATGGTGGTATCGATTTCCCTTCTCGGGGCGATCATACTCGCAAAGCTGGTCGGCGCAGCGCTGCCGCTGCTCGCGAAAATGGTCGGCGCGGACCCCGCCATTATGGCGACTCCGTTTATCACAACGATCGTCGACGCTGGTTCCCTGATCATTTATTTCCTGATTGCCGGCGTTGTATTTGCCTCACAGATCGGGGCGGCTTAGAAGCCGAGTTTTTCCCCCACCAGGATCACTTTGATTTTCCCTTTGGGAGCGCACCTGCGGATGATCTGGAAGTAATTGCAGATCGACTGCGGAGAGAGACAGTCGGCGCAGGCACCGGTCTTCCGGCAGGGCGTCTCGATCGGAAAACGTTCACAGTTCACCGGGGCCGCGACCATTCTGGCCCTCGCGACGGCGTCATCCGCCGTTTTGCAGACTTTATCGAGGCTCGCGATCACAATGACCGATTTCGGGCCGAAGGTCATCGCCGCGACCCGGTTGCCGTTCCCGTCGATATTGACGATCTGTCCGTCCTCGGAGATGGCGTTGGCTCCTCCGATGTAAACGTCGGCAAGAAAGGCTTTTCTCATCAGATCCATTCTTTCGTCCGGCGTTTTTGCGGTGTCTCTGTCAATGATATTAGGATAGCCGCCTCCCCGCAGGATGTCCATGAGACCGCATTCCTCCGCGCTCATGCATCCTCCCCAGGCGATCACGTCTTCCCTGCCGATCAGAGAAAGCGCTTTTTCACAGGCCTCCTTTCCAGTATCGACATAGCAGGCATCAAAACCTCTTTTATCGAAATTCTTCGCCACCGTCTCGCCAAGCAGACGGTTTCTTTTTTCAAATGGGGTACTGCTCATTTCACACTCTCATTTCTGCCCGGATGACAGGCTCACTGGAATGCCTGCAGCCGGGCCGTTGACTAATCATTTATGATATCGTATAAAAAGTATAGCATAATCTGTTTCCGGCAAAAAGAGATTAAGCTTCCGAAGACGGGCTGCGAAAGGGAAAGAACAATTCAGTTGCCGTATGCTTCAAAAAGGAGGAATAATCCATGGCACTTCTTGATGTAAGACCTTATGACAGAGAGTTCTATGAGACACGCCTGAAAGATCTTCTGCCGGACACGTTCATCGACTGTCACGCCCATATCTGGCACGACCGCTTCTGTGTCTACGAGGACACGAAACACCGGTCCCAGCTCTGGCCCATGATGGTGGCGAAAGACAATCCCGTCGAGGATCTGATCGAGACCAACAAAGAGCTGTTTCCCGGGAAAAATGTCATCTCCGCATTATATTCCCACACGAATATCAGTGTGGATCTTTCCCAGGCAAATCCCTACGTCGCGGAAAGCGCCGCAAAATACGGTTTTCCGGCTCTCTATGTATCCCATCCGTCCCAGAGTGCGGAAGAAGTCGAGAGAGAAGTGCTCGCGAATCCGGTCTTCAAAGGGCTGAAAGTCTATCTCGAATATGCGCCCTCGTATATCCCGAACAATGAGATCCGGATCTATGATTTCCTTCCTCCGGAACATCTCGCTCTCGCGAACAGACATCAATGGGTCGTGCAGCTCCATATTCCGCGCCCCGGCCGGCTCGCGGATCCGGTCAATTATGTCCAGCTGAGAGAGATCGAAGAGAAGTATCCCGATCTTCAGCTTCTTGTGGCGCATCTCGGACGCGCTTATGCGGATGAGGATGTGGGGAACGCGCTGGAGTATCTGAAGGATACGAAGAAAACGGTCTGGGACTTTACGGCAAATACAAATGAAAACGTGATCCGTCAGGTCCTGGAGTATTTCGGACCGGAACGTCTCATTTACGGATCCGATTTTCCGATTTTCCGCATGAAAGCGCGCCGGGTCGTGGAGAATGCATTTTACATCAATGAGATCCCGGAGGGGTCTCTCGGTGAGGCGGCTGCAAAAGACGCCCATTTGAGAGAAATACCTTATCCCGAAGCGGAGAAGATCACTTTCTTTATCTATGAAGAAATTGATTCCTGCCGGAGGGCGTGTGAGAAACTCGGCCTCGGGCAGGAAGACGTGAACAAGATCTTTTATGCGAACAGCGCCAGGATCTTCGGTTTGTAATTCAAAATTCGTTTTTTATTCGTCGAGCTTTGCGATCGCCGCGTCAAGTGTGACGATATCTTCCGCGCTCAGTTTCCAGTCAAATGCGTCCGCATTCTGCTCCACTTTGTCCCGGGTCTGGGCGCCGACGATACAGGTCGAGACGAATTCTTTCTGTACCGACCAGTTGAGCGCGATCTGGGAGAGCGGGACTCCGCCGTTCTTCTCGGAGACCTGATCCATTACCTTGAGAAGTTCCTGGACTTTCGAGAACATGGGTTCGTGGAAGTGCTTGTAGAAGCGGTTGCGGCTGTCGGATGCCGAGAACTCCTTGAGCTCACGGTGTACGCCGGTCAGAATGCCGCCGCCGAGCGATCCGTAGGTCATGATTCCCATGCCGTCCTGCGCCGCGCTGAGGATGATCGGCTCCTGCTCGCGGTTGACCATGGAATAGTGGGGCTGGAAGGCCTCGATCTCGCCGTACTGTTCGATCTCCTTCATCTGTTCGATGCTGAAATTGGAAATACCGATATGAAGGATCTTGCCGTCCTCTTTCAGCTTATTGAGCGCTCTCATGGTCTCTTCAAAAGGAGTTTTCGGATCCGGCCAGTGGATCAGCATAAGATCGACATAATCGGTCTCGAGGTTCGTAAGGGACTCTTCGACCTGTTTGATGATGGACTCATAGCGTCCGTCGCGGTAGTAGGTCGTTCCGTTGACGAAGACATTTCCGGTCTTGGTGGAGATCATGATCTTGTCACGAACGCCGAGTTTGCGGAAAGTCCTGCCGAGGAAGCGCTCCGCTTCTCCGCCGTTATAAGCCGGCGCTGTATCAAAAAAGTTAATGCCGCATTCAATGGCGGTCTTGATGGCATCCGCGCGGGTGCTCTCGTCATAATTGTCCCAGCCTACGCCGCCCATGCCCCAGGTTCCGAGGGTCATGACGGAAACGTTCATTCCGGTCTTGCCAAATACTTTGTAGCGCATAGATAACTCCTTCAAATCTGTTTGTCATATGGGAAGTTTTTTCTTCTCAGTAATATTATCACATTTGCAGTCAAAAGAGAAAGTGTATTCACATGAGTGCCGGAGGGGGAGCCGTAGAGAACCGTCCCCATTGGCACCGGGAGTCGGAAAGAACCGTCCCCATTTGCACCGGGAACCGGAGAGAACCATTCCCATTGGCGCCGAAGGGAAAATTAGCTTTACAATAGGAAACTTCGCGTGTATAATCGGGGACAAATCGTTGAAGAGAAGAGTAGACGGGAAAGGTGAACAGAGAGGGACACCCGCGGAAGCGGCGCTGGAAGTGTCCGGATCCGGAACCGGTTGAAAACCATCTCGGAGAGGCCCCAATCAGGCACGGTGATTCCGTTATCATCACAAAAAAAGAGGTTGATGTCCTGGAGAGGACGTCAGCAATAAGGGTGGAACCGCGCGATGAGCGTCCCTTACATTTACAGCTTGTAGAGTAAGGGACGTTTTTTATATGCCCGCACCTGAGAGAGCTGCATAAATCAGACAGAAGAACGCTGTGCCTGGAATGCAGACCGAACAGAGGGAAGAGTCCCGAAAATGAGCAGGAAAACTGCTGAAACGGAGGAAAAAACATGACAAAAGAAGAGTATCTCGAAGTGTATCGTCATTCTCTCGCACACGTCCTCGCAAAGGCCGTGATCGAGATCTTCGGCAAGGAGAATGTTCAGTATGCCATCGGCCCGCAGATCGCGGACGGATTCTATTATGATTTCATTCTGCCGCGCACGATCGGAAATGATGACTTCAAGACAATTGAAGATAAAATGCGTGAGATCCTGAAGCGCCGTGAAGCGTGGACCCGCAAGGAAGTCAGCAAGGCGGAAGCGCTGGAACTGTTCAAAGGTCAGAAATTCAAGACCGAACTCATCCAGGATCTTCCGGAAGACGAGACGATCACGATCTACTGGACAGGCGATGACTTTGTCGATCTGTGCCGCGGACCGCATATCGAAAATTCCCAGGAACTGATGAACGCCGCGTTCCAGATCAAATCCGTCTCCGGCTCCTATTGGAGAGGTGATGAGAACCGCGAGCAGCTTCAGAGAATCTATGTATACGCGTTCCCGGACAAACAGCAGCTGAAAGCGCACCTTCAGTTTATTAAGGAAGCTCTGGAACGGGATCATAAGAAACTCGGTCCGCAGCTCGACCTTTTCATGTTCGATGAGACTGCGCCGGGCATGCCTTACTGGCTTCCCTACGGCTGGAAGCTTTATAATGCGCTGCTGGATTACTGGAGAGAAGTGCATGAACTGCACGGCTATCAGGAAGTATCCGCACCGGTCATCAACAGCAAAGCGCTCTGGGTGACCTCGGGCCACTGGGCACACTATAAACACAATATGTTCCTCGTCCCGATGGATGAAGAAGTCCTTTACGAGGGCAAGAACCTGGACCTCGATGAGGACGCGATCTATTCCGCAAAGCCCATGAACTGCCCGAATGCCGTCATGATCTACAAGAGAAGCCAGAGAAGCTATAAAGAGCTGCCGCTTCGCTTCAATACGGTAGACGTCATTCACAGAAAAGAGAAATCCGGCCAGCTGAACGGACTTTTCCGCGTACAGCAGTTCCGTCAGGATGACTCCCATAACTTCATCACCGCGGATCAGATCGAAGAAGAGATCGCCGACATCATGGCGATCGCCGATGAGATGTACGGAAAACTCGGACTGACTTACCGCGCCGAGCTCTCCACAAGACCGGACGATTACATGGGCGATATCGAGCTCTGGAACGAGGCGGAAGCGTCTCTCAAAGCTATTCTCGACAAGCAGTACGGTGAGGGCAATTATGAGATCAACGAAGGCGACGGCGCTTTCTACGGCCCGAAGATCGACCTTCAGATGAAAGACTGTCTCGGCCGCGAGTGGCAGATGGGTACGATCCAGCTCGATTTCCAGCTTCCGCTGAATTTCGATCTGAAATATATCTCCCCGGACGGAAGCGCGAGACGCCCGGTTCTCGTTCACCGCGCGATCTTCGGTTCCTTTGAGCGCTTCATCGGCATTCTTATCGAGAACTTCAAGGGACAGTTCCCGTTCTGGATGTGCCCGGTGGAAGTGGGTGTTGTCCCGATCCGTACAGAACACAACGAGTACGCGAAGAAGGTCGCAGCCGCTCTCCGCGCGAACGGGATCCGTTATGAAGCGGATTACACCGACGCCAACATGAAGGAGAAGATCAAAGCCTACAAGAACTATAAAGTACCGTACATCATTGTTCTCGGAGATAAAGAGGCGGAAAATGAGACCGTCTCCATCAATATCCGCGGCAACAAACAGCTGCAGGGCGTACCGCTGGAGAAATTCATCGGGATGTGCCGGAAAATGAACACGGAACGTCCGCTCGATATTATCGATACTCTGGACTGAGAGGCAGCTTAAGGTCTGCTGAAACAAAAATAACTGCGGCATAACTTCGCCGCATTAAAAAAAAACGGAAAGGGAGCCTTCGTGCTCCCTTTTTTTGTTGGATATTTATATTGTATTTGTAAATGTAAAATTGTAAGATTAGCTCCAAACGGCGATGTTTGGGTATTCTGCGCGCTTGATTACGAGACCCTCAGTACGGAAGCGCAGGAAATAATTCGGATCCCTGATCTGAAATGCCCTGAGAAAAAAGAGTTTTATAATCAGGAGGCACAGAAAATGACCTGGCAGGAAGTTTTGGAAAACGCGAGAGGAAACGTGGGACCGTACTGCAAAGCCTGCAATATCTGCAATGGAAAAGCATGCGGGAAGACAGTGCCCGGACCCGGCGCAAAGGGCGTCGGAGATACCGCGGTCCGCAATTATGAGGCGTGGCAGAGGATCCGTGTCAATCTGGACACGATCACGGAAAACCGCACCCCGGATACATCATTCACTTTCTTCGGATATGATATGAAATATCCGATCTTCGCCGGACCGGTGGGAGCTGTAAACCTTCATTACGGCGACAAGATGAATGATGTGGAGTATAACAATATTCTTGTGCCGGGCTGCAGGGAAGCAGGTATAGCGGCATTCACCGGCGACGGCGTCAATCCTGTCGTCATGGAAGCCTCCTCCAAGGCGATCGCCGAGGCGGACGGATGCGGCGTTCCCACTATCAAACCATGGGATCCGGATACCCTTCAGATCAAATATCGTCTCGTTCATGAGTCAAACGCGGTGGCTGCGGCAATGGATATCGACGGTGCAGGTCTTCCTTTCCTGCAGAACCTGACCCCGCCGGCCGGTTCCAAGACAGTGGAAGAACTCGGCGAGATCGTAAAGAGTGTCGGAAGACCGTTTATCGTAAAAGGCATCATGACTGTCAAAGGTGCATTAAAAGCGAAAAAAGCCGGCGCTGCCGGAATCGTGGTCTCCAATCACGGAGGACGTGTGCAGGATCAGTGCCCGTCTACGGCGGAAGTGCTGCCGGCGATCGCGAAAGCGGTGGGCGACGAAATGATGATCCTGGTCGACGGCGGGATCCGGAGCGGCGTTGATATTTTCAAAGCGCTGGCCATGGGCGCTGACGCAGTCGTGATCGCGAGACCTTACGTGACAGCGGTATACGGCGGAGGAAAAGAGGGCATTCTCGCCCTGACGGAAAAACTGGGAGGCGAGCTGCGCGATACCATGAAAATGTGCGGCGCGGCAGATCTCGGTGAAATTACGGAAGACTGCGTATTTTACGGAAAGTTTTAAAAGATTTGCGGATCTTTTTCAGAACGATGCCGTCCCGATGTATTCTGATGCTTAAATAAGTGCATTCAAATTCTGAGAAGATTGGAAGTATACTTGAAATGAGAGACATAAAAACCGTATTGGAAAGAATGAAGGGCATGACGCCGATGCTGATGTTCATGACCGTCTATCTTCTCGCATTCTCGCTCCTGGAGAAGCGAAGAGCCGTCCATTACACGGAAATTCACATGTGGCTGGATGAACGGATCCCGTTCATGGAGATCTTTATCATTCCCTATTTTCTGTGGTTCGCTTTTATCGCGTTGTCGGTTCTTTACCTGTACTGGAATGACAGGAGAAATTATGACCGCGCGGCGACTCTGCTGTATATAGGAATGACGGTATTTCTGATTGTTTCGTACGTATTTCCGAATATACAGTACCTTCGCCCCCATTATATTCCGCGGGATAATATTTTCACGGATCTCGTGAGATATCTGTACAGGACGGATACGAGCACGAATGTATTTCCGAGTATTCATGTGTACAACACGCTGTGCTGCATGGCGGGCATGTACCGGTGCAGGCACACATTCGCTAAGAAGACATGGGTCAGAGCAGGGGTGACGCTTCTGGGCGTTTCCATTATCCTGTCCACGTTATTCCTCAAACAGCACTCGACAGCGGATGTGATCGGCGCGTTTGCCATGTTTATTCCGCTTCATGTCCTCGTATACGATTACGACATGGTCATTGCGTCCCGCCGCAAACGGGCGGTACTGCAGCGCTGAAACAAGGCATCCCTGTATGTATTATGTACGGAACAGGACTCAGTTGAAATGATAGAAATGCCTTGCGAGCCGGTATCCGTTCCGCACGAAGGTGCGGCCGAAGGCGCCGTGCAGATTCGTCGCAATTCCTGTGAGCCCATACCGGAGTTTCCTGTAGAGACAGCGGTCATGCTCCTTCATATAGTGCCAGAGCTCCCTCCGTTTTTCGAGATCTTCCTTCGCGCCGGAAACGGCCGGAAGAACGGAGGAGATCATGGTGATGATCTTCAGATAATTATACATGTAGTCTTTCAGCTTTTTGCGGTTTCCGATCATGGAGACCGTTTTTTTGTCGGAAAAATGATCGAACATCAGCCGGTTGACACGCATCTGCTGATCAAGACGCCTGATCATGACCTGTTCGTTGACGGACTGGTCCGATCTCCCGATGTAATAGTAGTAAAGATTGACATCGAGATAGTACATGGTTTTTACAAAAGGAAGAGGCTGCCATACGTAGATGTTGTCTACATAGAAGCAGTGCTCCGGAAGTTTCATACCGCACTCGCGAAGTAGTCCCGTACGGAAGATCACGGAATGCATGAGGATGTAATGTCCCGTGTTGAAATGCCCGATTTCATCCCAGGTGAATATTCTTCCGACAGGAAGGCAGGAGCGGTACTGCATGACTTTTTTCGTGTGTTCGGATTCTTTATTGTAGACGAAATTGCACAGGAACATGTCAAGCTCCTGAGGACTGTCCTTCAGTTCCCGGAGCTTTTCAAGCGTCTCAAGAAATGCCGGTTTACGGAGATAGTCGTCGCTGTCCACCACTTTAAAAAAGAAGCCGGACGCGTTTTCGATTCCCGTGTTTACTGCGGAGCCGTGGCCGCCGTTCTCTTTATGGATCGCGCGGATAACGGACGGATACCGGGAAGCGTATTCGTCGGCGATCGCAGCGGTCTCGTCGGTCGATCCGTCGTCGACAATAAGAATCTCAATGTCTTCTCCGCCGACCAGAAGCGAGTCGATGCAGTGATGCATATAGGCTGAGGAGTTGTAACAGGGTACCGCTATTGTAAGAAGTTTCATAGAATATGTTCTGCCTTTATATAATGTCCGATAAAATTCTCAGCTTATTATATTCGCCAAAAAATGGTTTGTCATTGGTATGTTTTAACAAAATTGAGCGGGAAATAAAAAAGAATGCACGAAGTTGGACAATGAAATAAAAAACACGTATAATAAAATCATGAATGATATAGTATTCAGAAATGCAAAAATTATCGACGGAACCGGTAAAAAAGCCTATACAGGAGACCTGGGCATCCGGGAGGGCGTCCTTGATCTTTCACCCTCCGGAGAGTCGCGGGAAGAGATCGATCTCACCGGAAAATGCATATGCCCCGGCTTTGTCGACAGCCATTCCCATATGGACCGCGCCGTAGGCAGAGAACTGGACAGGATCGCGGTCGAGAGCAGGGTGCGTCAGGGCGTCACTACGGAGATGACCGGGATGTGCGGCGCAACGCTTTTCCCGAAAGAGGATACTGATGAATTCTTCCGCTTTGCGGAAGCGGCCCCAAAAGCACTGAATTACGGCTTCATGGTCGGACATGGAAGCGTCCGGCAGGCCGTGATGGATTTCCGGAGCGACAGACCGGACCCGGAAGAGATGCGGCGCATGAAAGATCATGTGCGTTACGCCATGGAGAAAGGGTGTTTCGGCCTTTCCAGCGGCCTGATCTATATTCCGGGTGTCTACGCAAAGACAGAAGAACTTATTGAACTGGCGAAAGTGACAGCGCCGTACGGCGGCATTTACGCGACACACCTCCGGTCGGAAGCGGATTTTCTGATTGAAGCCGTAGAAGAGGCCGTCAAAATAGCGGAAGAGTCAAGAGTGGCGCTGTTCCTCTCTCATCACAAAGCGATGGGGATCAGGAACTGGGGAAAGTCAAAGGAGACCCTCAGGATCGTTCATGAAGCGATCTTAAGGGGACAGAAGATCACGATCGATCAGTATCCCTATACGGCATCCCAGTCCTCCCTTATGAATTCGATTCCTCCGGAGTATTTTACGGATGGAAAAGCGGCATTTGCCGCACGGCTTAAGGATCCGGCACTCCGCGCGGAAATAAAACGACGCATGACCGCGCCGGAGATCTCCTATAACAGCGGATTTAAGAACGCCGGCGGGTTTGACAGGATCATGATCGCTTCTGTGCCGAATGATTCCGGACTGTCAGGGATCACGATCTCGGATTACGCGAAAAGCAAAGGACAGGATCCCTTTGAGTGCTATTTTGACCTGCTTGAGGAAAACGGGTGCGAGGGCTACGGTATTTTCTTTGCTATGGACGAAGCCGATATGGAGCGGATCTATCTGGACGAAAATACGTGTGTCGGCTCCGACGCCACTTTCGGCAGCATTGACGAGCATAACCATCCGAGATCCTATGGAACATTTATCCGTTCGATCTGCTATTTCCATAAAGACCGCGGTCTTGTGACACTGGAAGAAGCGGTACGGAAGCAGACGTCTCTGACAGCGGAGCGATGGGGGCTTAAGAATAAAGGCAGGATCGCTGACGGATATGACGCGGATCTCGTGATCTTTGACGAAGCGAAACTGCGGGATCGCGCGGATTTCGTCCATCCGAGACTGACGGCCGACGGCGTGGAAGCGGTGTATGTTGCCGGAAGACCGGTGTGTGTTGATGGCATTGTAACGGAAGAAAGACCCGGAAAATGCATTTACCGGGGTTGAGAAGATCATATACGGAAAAGTGAGGAGGAATTACCAGATGAATCATATCATCATAGAAGGGTTTATGGGGTCAGGCAAGGGATCGATATCGAAGCGTGTCGCGACCGAACTCGATCTTCCTATCATTGATGTGGACAAAAGAATCTCTGACCGTATGAAAATGACGCCGGCGGAGATCTATGACCGTTTTGGGGATCCCTATTACCGCGCTGAGGAGACATTTATTCTGTCGGAAATAAAAACGACAGAGGAGCGGAGCGTGATCATCGTAGGCAGCGGACTTCCCACTGTCCCGCAGAGTGCCGCGATCCTGAAGGAACTCGGGACAGTCTATTATCTGAAGACCGATATGTCGGTCATCATCTCGAGACTGGACAGGGGAAAGAAGGCGGACTGGCTCGAGGAGAACGCGGATCTTAAGGAGCGGGTGAAAAAGCTTCTGGAAGAAAGAGAACCCAGTTATCTTGCTGCCGCGGATGTCGTCATAGAAGCAAAAAAGAGAACGGTGACGGATATCGTCGCCGAGATCGTCGGGAAAGTCCGGGAAGCGGACGGGACCGGTGAAAGCGCAGAAGAAGAGACCGCTGCGGAACCGGAAACGGCAGAGACCACGGAGAATGCTGCGGAACAGGCGGAAGATTTAGAACCGGCAGAAGCTGCAGAAACGATTAAGGCTGCAGATCCGGCACAGGCTGCGGAAGCGGAAAAAACTGCCGAAGCGGAGATAACCGAAGAAACAGCAAAAACCGAAGAACCGGAGACCTCCGTGACGGCGGAAGAAACAGCTCCGCCTGCAGAGGAAGAAAAACCCGCTGAAGAGAAGCCGAAAAAAACCAGAACCAGGAAAACCGCTTCCAGAAAGAAGAAAAAGGAAACAGAAGATCCTGAGGTGAAGTCTGCGGAGGCAGAAAGCCCGGAACCGGAAAAGAAGCCGAAAAAAACCACCAGAAAAAGGAAAACAAAAAATGAAAACTCTGAAAGTACGTAATATTACTTTCGGAGAAGGCATTCCGAAGATCTGCGTTCCGCTTACCTGCGGAAATGAAAAGGAGCTCCCCCCGGAGATAGAGAGAGCTCTGCAGGAGGAGCCCGATGTATTGGAATTCCGGGCGGATCTTTTCTGCAATGTGTTTACGCGGATCTGCGAAGACGGCGTGCGCTGTGCCGCGTCAGAGCGGATCGGAGAACTGATGCGGCGCGTCAGAGAACAGATCGGAGAGACAGTCCTTCTGTTCACGTGGAGAACAGCGCCGGAGGGCGGCAGCAGTCCGGAAGAAGATCAATGTTACCCGGAGATCCTTTCCGCAGCATTAACGGGCGGCGCAGTCGATCTCATTGATATCGAACTGCGGCATCCCGAAAGAAAGAGGATCCGTGAAGAAGCTCGGCGAAGAGGAGTTCCCGTCATTTTATCAGAGCATGATTTTCACAGAACCCCCGGGGAGGAGGAGATCCTCCGATCTCTGAAAGAAATGGAGATCAATGGGGCGGATATCGCGAAAATCGCGGTGATGCCTTCCTCCGTGCAGGATGTCCGGAGACTTGCGCATGCCGCGAAGGAGGCATTTTCTTACGCTCATATACCGATCATTGCGATCGCGATGGGGGAGTACGGGAAGGAGACCCGGATCAGAGCAGAGGAGATCGGATCCTGTCTTACCTTCGGCTCCGTCGGAGGGGAAAGCGCTCCGGGGCAGATCCCGGTCCGGGAGCTTCACAAGCTTCTTCTTGCATTCCATAAGGAATTCGTATAGAATAAATGCGTCATTATGATAATTAAAGACGAAAAGATACAATCATCATAAGTTGTGGGAGGTATTGCATGATTTCAGCAGGTGATTTTAAAAATGGTCTTACCCTCGAGATCGACGGGCAGGTCGTCCAGATCGTAGAGTTCCAGCACGTCAAACCGGGAAAAGGCGCGGCATTTGTCCGCACAAAGATGAAGAACGTCATCAACGGCGGCGTTGTAGAACGTTCCTTCCGCCCGACGGAGAAATTCCCGGCGGCGAGAATCGACCGCAAGGATCAGCAGTATCTGTATTCTGACGGCGATCTCTACTATTTCATGGATCCCGAGAACTATGAGCAGATCGCCCTTAACGATGACGCAGTGGGTGATTCCCTCAAGTTTGTCAAGGAAAATGAGATCGTGAAGATCTGTTCTTATAAGGGCAGCGTATTCATGATCGAGCCGCCTCTGTTTGTCGAGCTGGAAGTTACGGATACCGAACCGGGCTTTGCGGGAAATACGGCGCAGGGCGCTACAAAACCGGCAACCGTCGAGACCGGCGCGACCATTCAGGTCCCGCTTTTTGTCAATATCGGCGATGTCCTGAAGATCGATACAAGAACCGGCGAATATCTCTCCCGCGTATAATCTTATTTACGGGTCTGAATCCCGTAAATCCTGAATGACTTTTCGATCCGGCAGTCCCGCGGGGCTGCCGGATGTTTCCAGTCTCCAAAGAAAAGTCAGTTGTTTTCTCATTAATAATTGAAAAGAACCGGAACTGTTCCCCGCCGGCATTTTTATGCCGGAGTCTTATTTTTGTGCAGAAAAGGAGAACAGTATGCGCTACGAAGAATTTAAACAGGTAATGATCGAAAAGATCTCCATGGCAGTTCCGTGTGAGACAAATGTTTCGGTGAAAACAGTAAGGAAGAATAACGGGATCGTGCTTGACGCGGTGAACATTATTAAGCCGCAGGAGAATATCACTCCTACTTTTTATCTGACCCGGTATTATGAGCGTTACTGCAGGGGGACATCTGTCGATGAACTGGTGCAGGAGATCCTGAGGGACCGCGGAAGATTTGCAAAGACGGGAATCCGGTCAGAAGACATTTTAACTGCGGACGATATTCGCAGCAGAGTCTTTTTTAAAGTGATCAATTATGACATGAACGCGGTCCTTCTCAGGGAAATACCGCACAGAAAGGTCCTCGATCTCGCAATCGTCTATTATTACAAAGTGGATGAAAGTATCCTTCCGGACGCCAGGATCCTTCTGCGGAAGGAGCATCTGAGCGGACTTGGTATCCGGGAGGAGGAACTTCACGCTGCGGCATTGAAAAATACGGAAGAGGGAAGACCTGCCGTTCTGGAGACTCTCGGTGACAAAATCATGGGCCTTCGCGGTGATCCCTGTTCCGTCAGGGAAGCGTCCCCGGATGAGATGTACGTGCTGACAAACAGGGAAGGCATGTACGGCGCCTCGACCTTGTTTTATAAAAATACCGGAAAGATGCTCCGGGAGAGATTTGCGGAGGATCTGTTTCTTATACCGAGTTCCGTCCATGAATGGATCATTCTCCCGGACAGGAAACGCTTCTGCGTTGAAGAACTGAATGAGCTCATCTGCCAGGTCAATGAAGTCGTCGTAGAGCCGGATGAAGTACTCAGTTCTCATGTCTATATCTTTGAGCATGCGACCATGAATCTGGGATTTCTGAGTTTCTGAAAAAAACTGAAAAAAACCCAAAATAGTGGAAGCTCCTTTTCTTTTAATAAATCCTAAACTGTGCTAAAATAAAACGTCTTTTGTTTTTTTTTATATGTCCGGACCATTATCAGGAAAAAGGAGCTTCCGCCCATGACAGAGCATGCGGCTGAGAAAAAAATATGGAACCGCAGTGTGTACTTTGTCAGCGGAGCGTTTCGGCGCTTTTATATTCCCACACTCCTTTCCAGTTTCTGGCTGGCGGTCGCCGGCGTCGCTGACAGTGTTTTCGTCGGGAACGGGATCGGTTCAGCAGGTCTTGCTGCCATCAGTTTCGGTCAGCCGGTATACCTCTTTTATAATATTCTGAGTTACGGATTTTCCATCGGAGGATCGATCCATTACGCCTCCAAACTCGCGGAAGGCAGGGCGGAAGAAGGAAACCGCATTTTCCTTACAGTATGGAAAATGCTCCTGATGATCTATGTTCTGACAGCGCTGCTCGGGCTTCTGTTTCTTCCGCAGCTTATGCAGCTGCTCGGCGCGGATCCTTCGGATCCCGTGACGAAAACCTATATCAGGACGCAGCTTATCTTTATCCCTGTCATGTTCAGCCAGGGGCCGTTCTACTTCTTTGTCAATGCGGACAACGGTCAGAAAACGGCTGCTGCGGCTATGTCTGTCTCCGGCATCAGTGACGCTCTTTTCAGCTATATTTTTGTGATACGGATGAATCTTGGCGTTGCCGGTTCGGTCTATTCCACGGTCGTCGGAGCGATCCTCATGCTGGCGATCACCGGAAGACATATTGCCGCGAAAAGAGGCGCGCTCCGCTTCAAGAGCGAAAAAATGGACTGGAGATCCGCCGCTGTTTCCGGCAGAACGGGATTTGCCACTTCAGTACAATATCTGTTCCAGTTCAGCACGATGATCATGGTCAACCATCTGCTGGTAAGGCTTGGCGGGGCACCCGCAGTTGCCGCGTTTGATGTCGTCTATAATATCTCTCTTCTCTGCATATCGGTGACAGAAGGGGCTGTTGTGGCCAGCGAACCGATGATCTCCAGTTACCGCAGCGAGAGAAATCTCGCGAATATAGAGATCACTTTGCGGCTGGCTTTATTCTGGTCTGCCGTGCTGTCGGGGATATTTACCGTGCTGCTGCTTGTTTTTTCACCGTTTTTCAGTATGGCGTTCGGCATGAGAGAGGGGATCGGGCTGGCTTATTCCTCAGAGGGAATACGCATTTACGCCATCAGCATCCTTCCGGCTATGCTGAACGTCCTGTTCAGCGGTTATTATCAGGCGGTCTTCAAAGAGTCTCTGGCCTATCTGATCACGATCCTGCGGACTTTTGTCTTTTATGTGATCGCCCTGCTGGTCTGTTCCGGATACGGAATGACGGGATTCTGGTTCCTGTTTGTTGTATCGGAGATCCTTTCGATGATGGTATGGCTCCCTCTTGCGGCCTGCAAGGGCGGTATTCTGCAGCTGAAAGATATCGATGTTTCCAATACTCTTTCCGTCGTCGTGGACAGCAGCAGTCAGGATATCAGCAAGATATCAAAGCAGATGCAGGAGTTCTGTGAAGAAAGACTGTCGGATCCGAAGATACCCATGTATATAGGGCTTACCGTGGAGGAGATCTGCTGCGCGGTCCTGGAACGCTTCCGGGATCAGATGGGAAAGATCTATATTCAGGTCACTGCCGTGGCGGAAAATGACGGAGTGACGCTCTATTTAAGGGATAATGTACTGGAGTTTAACCCGCTCGGAGAAAATACGGAAGGAATCAGTCTGCAGGAAGGAAAACTGCTCGAGCTTGTGGGTCTCCGCATTGTCCAGAAGAAAGCGAAAGAATTCTATTACAGAAGATATGCAGGGTTTAATACTCTTGTAATCAGAATGTAAAGGCAGGAAAGGTTATGAAAAAGAAAATTTTCAGGCATTCTCTCAGCCAGCGGATCACGGTCAATATGATCCTGTATGCGGTGCTTCTTAATGCTCTTCTTATCACTCTTACTTATTTTTATTATAAAGAAAAGATGTTTGACAAGTATGAGACATTTGCCACAAACATAGCCAGGACGGCAGCCTCACAGCTGGATCCGGATAAGATCCAGCACTATCTTGATACAGGAGAAAAGGACGAAGAGTATGAGACTGCGTATGATACGCTCTGCGATATTCATCAGAACAGCGGAATCATGTATCTCTATGTCGTGAAACCGGAGCCGGACGAAGTCTGGTACGTGCTGGACACGGACCAGACGGAAGGCGCGATCCCTCTCGGGTACCATGAACCTTATTACAAAGGCGCGTTTGCGGAAAACGCGGAAAGGATGGTGAAGGGAGAGAAGATCGATCCGATTATCAGCAATGAGGAATTCGGCTGGCTTATGAGTGTCTATTCCCCAATGTTTACTTCAAAAGGGGAACCGGCGGGATATGTGGGCGTCGATATTCTTATGAATGAAGTTATCAGCGATCTGCATACTTTTGTATGGAGAATGGCAATGATCATGGTTGTCATTACTCTGCTGGTCTCTCTTCTCATGATCTATTATTCATCGAAAACGATCGCGAAACCGATCCAGAATCTGGCAGAAGCTTCCAAAGAACTCGTGATAGCAGAGCAGTCCGGCAGTTCAAATGAAACCAATATTTTCCAGAAACTCTCCGTCCGTTCAAAGGATGAGATCGGGGAACTGTACCACAGCCTGTCACAGATGGAAAAGGATATGAACGCCTATATCCGTGATCTGCTAAGTGTGACGGCTGAAAAAGAGAGGATCACGACCGAGCTGTCGCTGGCCACACGTATCCAGGGGGACATGCTGCCGAATATTTTCCCGGCTTTTCCGGAACGGAAAGAATTTGATATTTACGCGACCATGAGTCCGGCAAGAGCGGTGGGCGGCGATTTCTATGACTTTTTCCTCGTAGACAGCGACCATCTGTGTATGGTCATGGCGGATGTTTCCGGGAAAGGAATTCCCGCAGCTCTGTTTATGATGGCATCAAAGATCATTCTGGCGAATAATGCGATGCTTGGAAAATCTCCGGCTGAAGTACTGACCAGCACAAACACGGCAGTCTGTTCCAATAACCGGGAGGAGATGTTTGTTACAGTCTGGATGGGAATTCTGGAGCTTTCGACCGGAATTCTGAGAGCGGCCAATGCCGGACACGAGTATCCGGTCATCAAGCAGCCAGACGGAAATTTCGAGCTCTTTAAGGATAAGCATGGATTTGTGATCGGAGGCATGGACGGGATCCGCTATAAGGAGTATGAAGTTCAGCTGCAGCCGGGCGCGAAGCTCTTTCTGTATACGGACGGACTGACAGAAGCGACCAATATTTCCAACGAAATGTTCGGAGCAGGCAGAATGGTTGAAGCGCTGAATGTGCAGAAAGAAAGCTCACCGGAAATAATTCTTCATGAGATGAAAAACTCAGTGGACCGTTTTGTAAAAGAAGCGGAACAGTTTGACGATCTGACAATGATGTGTATGGAATATAAAGGCAGCGGAGATCCGGGAAATACATACGAGCTGGAAGTCGGGGCAAAGGATGAGAATCTTGCGGAAGTGATGCAGTTCCTCGAGGAACGTCTTGATGAAGCCGGGTGTTCCGTCAAGGCAAAAATGCAGATCCTGGTGGCTGCGGAGGAGATCTTTGTCAATATCGCACATTATGCATACGCGCCGGCCGACGGAAACGCAAAAGTCAGGATGACGATCGCAGGAAATCCTGCCTGTGCCGAAATTTCCTTTATTGATCAGGGAATGCCTTATGATCCTCTGTCCAAAGAAGATCCTGACATTACTCTCTCCGTTGAGGAGAGACCGATCGGAGGACTCGGGGTCTATATCACTAAGAAAACAATGGATGAAGTATATTACCGTTTTGAAGAGGGGCAGAATATTCTGACTTTGAAAAAAATACTTGTATGAAGAAAAAGGGCATTTCTGAACGAAAAAGGGGCTGTGAAAAAAGCATAGCCTGAAAAACAAAGAAGGATCAAGGGTTTATCAAAGCCCAAGATCCTTCTT
>SVDL01000044.1 GCA_015057835.1 Lachnospiraceae bacterium | reverse complement strand
CATGACATAGCTGGCTGTTATGTATCATGCCCATCCTTATAGTAGTAGTCACGAGAATGCGCCGGCTATTTTTCAAACTTAGTTCAAATAGCAGATCATATTTAATGCATCCGGTGCATCTTCGTCGAAATACCCGGAATCAACGAAACCTCTTTTTTTATAAAGATGGATGGCTGCAGTATCGTCTTTTTTTACACAGACTTCTACATGATCATAATGTCCTTCTTTGCGAAGCTCATTCAGTATCAGTTCCAGAGCTTCGGAGCCGTACCCTTTACCCTGGTAACGCCGGTCGATCATGAATTGCTGCAGATCATAGCCAAGCGGTTCATCTGTAAATTCTCTGACCAGCGATACTCCGACAATAGTTCCGTCATTTTCAATGACATATATTCTGGCATTGCAATCCCGATAGACATATCCTCTCGCCAGAATGCCTATCACAGGAGCAACAAAATTTTTCTGATCGTCTTTTACGCTCAGGTCCGCTGCCTCAAACCAGTTTTCTTCCGTTACTTCCGTAAGTTTGATCATTATCGTTCTACCTTCTCAACTCACCCGTTATTCTGCAGTTCACACAGCATGATGTATTCTTCCGTGTTCTCATCCATGATTCGAAAACCTGACGTCCCGTTCATCCTTACAGCATAATTTGCTTTCTGCACGGCAAGAGAAATCCTGATCTGCCAGGGCGGATCACAGTTCGTTTTCGGACAAGTATTCTCTTATTTCCCTGAGCAGCTGCTCACCGTCATAGTTCTTGAATATTTTGATCATGCAGCCGCTTATCATCGGGTTGAGATCAAGACCCGATTCGATGGATCGGGTATCTGTCTTGAAACCGTAGCAGCGTTTTCCGTTGTCGAACGCGATGCCGAGCTCCACGCAGGCTCCTTCGTCGGGAACGCGGCCGTCCAGATTCATAAAGAGAATGTCAGCCTTTTTTACTTCAGAGCAATCCAGATCGAAGATCATCTTTATGAGTTCTTCTTCCGATTTACCCTCCAGCTGCGCTGCCTCAATGCCGTCACGCTGGGGCAAAAAGACCTCATATCCGCAGTCCTCCAGCACAGTCACTATTTCTATATTAAAGTCTTTTCATGGAAATGTCCCCCTCTTTCTTTATGCAGCGCCCGGCAGCTTCTCTTCTGCACCGGGCAGTTCTGTTTTCCGTACGCCTTCGCCGTAAATAGTGGCCCAGTCATCGGCCATGGAGATCGCCGTCCAGCCCTGCTTTTCCGCTTCCTTGCAGTAATCGGCGGCCTTCTTCTCACTGCCGTATTCCCGTTCGGTGTCATCACATACAATGAAAAAGCCCATTCCCTCATGCTCCGGATTTCCTTCCGCGTAGTTCAGCATCGAATAATCCCCGCTGCTGTTCCCGAACGCCAGTACTGGCCGTTTTCCGATCTCGCGGGCAATCGCTGCCGGCTTGCCGGACTTGCCGCATTCTACTTCATCAAGCGGCTCTCCGAGAAGTATGGTCTCTTCTTTTTCCATGTTGTAGTCATCCGCGGCATTATCTCCCTTTCCGGATGCGACATAAGGCACATCGGTAGCAATGACATGATCATACGGGATTCCGTACCGTTCCACAAGGGCCCGCACAACTTCCCGCTCACAGGCGGAGACCATCCACACATCGAAATCATTTGCCTTGAGGTAATTGATCACTTCGATCATGGGTTTATAGAACGACTGCCCGTACGTCATGCCTTCGAATCCCACTACGTCCGTGCTGTCGGCGAAATCGACCACATACTCGCGGAATTCCTCCGGCGTCATGCCGGCAAAAGCTGACGCAACAAGATCGTCTTTAGTGATACCTTCGGGATGAAATGTCTCCCCCTCCGAGTAGGCGTGATCACGCACCTGCTGCATCGCATCTTTTTCTTCTTCCGTCGCTTTATACGACGGATCATCGAGCACGCGGTACATCGTCAGGCAGTAATCTATATAGACAGGCGCTTTCTCGCAGAGGATGGTGCCGTCCATATCAAAGACAGCGATGCGGTCTGCGGGCTCAAGGTAAGCCGGATTTGTTTTATCGGTGCATTCAGACACAAATGAAGTAAGTTCGTCAAGTGATGAGCAGCCCTCTGTCCAGGAGGAAAATGCAGTGTCCGGTTCTGCAGAACCCCCTTTCGGACCCGCAGTGTTCTTTTTCAGCGCATTGTACGTACCTTCTCCAACGATTCCGGTCGCGTCAAGACCCTGCTCTCTTTGAAATGCCAGAACCGCAGCTTCCGTTTTCGGACCGTATTTCCCGTCTGCTTTATCGTTCAGATAACCGAGAGAAATCAGCATTTCCTGTACTTCCCGCACATCACTCCCATTGGAGCCTCTCTTCATGATCTCTGCCGCATAGCTGTTAAGGGAAGTAGCAAAGATCATCAGGATACAGACGATAACTGTAAATGTCTTTTTCATGGTTCTCCTCCGTTCTTTTTCAGTTTTCCTCCGGCGCTATGATGGATACCACTTTCTCAAACAATTCCGGAGCTTTGACTATAATGAGCGCAAGCCGTTCGCGAACCCTCGTGACTCCCTGATAAAAGAGATTCGGATATAAATAATTCGGATCCGGATACGGGATTCCCTGAAGCTTATCCTCACAGTCATAGTAAAAAGAATGATCCAGCAGCATGACGACCCTGTCAAACTCCTGCCCGATCACATGCAGGGTGTCAAAATCTTCGGAGTATTCGGAAAACGGACTCGGCTCATACTCCGGATTGGTGCAGTTAATAAAAGTAAAGCCCTTTCCGCGATAATACTCCAGCAAAAACTGCGCCTCCTGCGTCGAATTCGCATAACTGATGTCAACATTATAATAATCCATCGGGACTTTAGGCCGGTGCTTCAGATCCTTCAGACACATAATGAAAGACTGAAGTTCCCGGTTCATCCGGATTTTCTCGGAAAGGACGAAGGTTTCTTCCGGCGGCAGTGCGTTGATTTTTGCGACAATATCATTTCTGATCTCCGTTTCCGTCAGCATTTGCTCCGGATCGGACGAGAAAATGCATATCTGGTCATTTTCGCGGACCGATTTGCAAATGGCGTCAAACGGATCCGCAAATATTCTCTGAGATTCGTCAACCAGAATATACATATAGTGTTCCAGAGAATCCTCTTCATTCAATATTTGCGAAGACGAAATAATACTCAGATTCTCTATTTCCGCACAGATCTTAACCTGCGCACTCAATAACCTGCCGCAGTGAACGATAACAGTCTTTCCGTTTTTAGAAAGGGTTTTTGCGATATCGTAAAGGAGCAGCGTTTTCCCTGTGCCATTCTTTCCGGTAATATGAAAAAAAGCGCCGGTAAATGTTCCGTCTATTCCTTTAAGCAAATTTTTCTTAATCTGCTCCTGCGCCTGTGTCAAAAAATATTCCCCCTGAATAAACCGCGAGGGAGTGTTCAGCGGCGACACCAGGTAATCGGACGCCCGGAACAAATTGTCAACGTGCTCCAAAAAGCCGGTCTTTACTTTGCGGATCGCAGAAGCGACCTCCCCTATGCTCACTTCCTCGAGATCATCGTTCAGGGAAAGCTTAAAACAAGCTGCAGAATTCGTTACGACCGTATACAGCGCGAGCCTCTTTCCCAAATGAGACAAATAATGCCGGTTTCTGAGCAGCTGACTCAAAATCTGTTCTCTGGGAACCGGAGTGGATTTTAATTCAATATTCAGGCAGATTTTGTCTGTGAACTTCAGCAGATCAAATTCTTTTCCGATCTGGGGAATATCAAAAGAGTAGAAAAAACCATCGCACTCCGAAATCGAGACTCCTGCCGCAATCAGCGCGTCAACGAGCAGACGAAGCGATTCGATCTCATGGATCTTCGTATGCTGGAGCTCACTTTTCTGTGAGCTGTGTTTTTCAACGATATTGAAAGGACCCTCCTCGTGAATACGGGAAAGGGCATAAATATTCACCGGTCTTGTCTCAAAATGTCCGCCGGCACTCATCGTGCTGCTTCACCTCCTTATCGCCAATATGAGCAGTTTTATATAGATCATATCGTTTTAATATTCAGCCCGACTTCGATTTTCCAACTCATCTTGCAGAAAGTATACCATTCCGGAAATCTTATACCCTGATCGGAACACTCAATTCTATAATGCGGTGATATTTTCCGTTTTCATGATATCGGTGCAGAAGTTTTCCCCATACATCCCCGCATATTTCCAGGTTCTCTTCTTCCGCTTTTTCGATGAGCGGATAGACCCACCCGACTGACAGGTCGCCGCGCTCACCCATATCCACATTTGTAGTCAGGCAGAGGGCCGGTTCTTTTGTTCTGGATTTTTTGGTCAGAGGAATAGAGAAATACTGAACATATCTGTCATCAATGGCACTGCACCAGTATTCTCTGTCGTTTTTTTCGAGCACATCCTGCAGCCGGATCTGGATACAGAAATCCATAAACGCAACGTAGGAAAGCCATAATCCTCCAAGCTCTTTGGAAGGATTGATTGCCTCATACGTGTCGCCGCTTCCGACTGTCGAAAAAATATAGTGTTTTCGAGGAGCCTTTGTCACCCAAAAGTGTCCTATGTTGGCGGCGGCAAGCTGTGAGCGTTCCCTCATCTCTGCCATACGGGCAAGCAGCATCGTATCAAAATTCACCTTTTTGCGAAGATTATTCTCTTTTTCTTCAATCATATCACTGAATTCCTGTATGGAAGCATTGTTCATTGTCCTGTCCGCCTCCTCCAGTGTGAAATGAAGAGCGCGATACTGCAGACATTCATACAGTCGGAAAATATCCCAGCTTTCATATATCGATTATTAATGACACTTCCCACCCTCAGGAAGGAAGGTTCAGCAGCACCAGTGCCGTCAGGGTCAGAAAAACCCCGATTTTCTGTTTTGAAGTGAGTTTCTCATGAAAAAAGAGGACTCCGGCAGCAGAAACCATCAGAATGACGCCGGTGCTGGAGACCGGATATACGATATAAGCAGGAAGAACCGTCAATGCCGGCAAAAGCAGGAAAGAAGCATAATAATTCGGGATTCCGACGGCGATACCGGCCGCGAGCCCTTTCGCCCGCATGGGAAGGCCCGTTTTTTTCTTTTCAAGGATTGCAAGGATAAGAGTAAAGACTGCGGCGGCGGCAAACAGATAAAAGAAATAAAGTTCATCTTCTGTACGCGAGCCGATGCTCTCAAATACTTTTGCGGTCGCACCGGCACCGCCTCCCGCAAGCAGCGTCAGAAAAAGAGCGCCGGAATGCACGCGTTCTCCTTTTGCTCTGTCATTTTCCGCACCGCCGTTAATGAGAATAATCGCTGTCAGTACAAGAATAAGACCAAGTATCTGCAGAACGGTCGGTCTTTCTCCAAAAAGGAAAATGCTGACTGCAAGCGAAATGATCAGTCCCAGCTTCGCAAATACAGCCGTTAAGGTCGCTCCGTTAAGCCGGATACTGGTCTGCATCGTCAGAAGCCCCGCAACATAAAGAAATCCGCTGACGATTCCCCAGATCACCGCAAAAGCAGATCCTTTGAATACCATCGAGTGGTCCGGCAGCCGGATAAAAGAGATCAGGACACAGACCGCATAATTTCCCAGAATAATCCCAAAGCGGTTTCCGTCGGGATCCTGAAAAATACGCAGCGCTATCGCCATGACAGCACTGCTCAGAACAGATAGTATCAGATAAATCATTTTCTGCAGGCTCCACTTTCATATATTTCAAATTTCTAATGCGAATATCCATACGAGGAGGGCCTGGCTTTCAAGTCTTTTCAAAAATATCACATACTCAAAAAAAGCGGCTCACACCTGTTCAGACCACCTTGAGAACAATTATACACTATGATACCATTTTGCAGGAGGCAGTAATTCTGAAAACGACTAAGGAAATAACAAAACGTACCGCACTGCGGCTTTTTCAAGACAGAAACGCCTGGTGACGAACGAGAGGAAACATCATGGAACTTCTCATCAAAAACGCGGATATCGTTGACGGTACCGGAAGAGCAGCACGAAAAGGCAGTATCGGCGTAGTGAACGGAAAGATCATTCTCGATCCTGCGCAGGACACAGCCGACCTTGTGATCAATGCGGAAGGGCTCATCCTTGCCCCGGGTTTTATTGATTCCCATTCGCACGGCGACGGTATATACGGCACAGATTTCGGACAGCTGTGCAAAACAAATCAGGGTGTGACGACAGAAGTCTGCGGTCAGTGCGGATCTTCGATGTTTCCGGTAAATGCCGCCACACTGCCTGTCCTGAAGGAATTGCTGTCTCTGATCACATCCTCTTTTCCGGAGGAAATGAAGGAATTTGACGGTTTCGCGGCTTATAAAAAATATCTCAGTACACTTAAATTGACTGCAAATACAGCGCTTTTTGTCGGTCACGGAGCGATCCGTACCGCCGTGATGGGTTTTGAGAATCGGAAAGCACAGCCGGAAGAACTCGAAAAGATGAAAGCATTCCTTCGAGAAGCCATGGAAGAAGGCGCTCTGGGCATGTCGACCGGGCTGGTGTACGCGCCAGGCAGTTTTGCGGACACCGAAGAGCTTGTGGAACTTGCAAAAGTCCTTGCGGAATATGACGGAATCTATGCAAGTCACCTCCGAAACGAATCCGGAGGCGTTGTGGAAGCGGTCCGGGAGGCCATTGAGATCGGGAGACGCGCCGGTGTGCGTGTTCAGATCTCCCATCACAAAGCATACGGTAAGAAGAATTGGGGCAAAAGCCGTGAGACATTGGCGCTTATCGCCGAAGCGACCGCGAGAGGACAGATCGTCTCCATCGACCAGTATCCTTATGAAGCATCCATGACGCATATAAACCAGCTGCTTCCACCGCAGTATTTTTCGAATGGATTTGCAGGAGCTGCGAAACTTTTAGAGGATCCCGCAGAGAGGGAAAAAGCGAAAGCCCTGATCCTGGATGAGAACTGTACATTTGATAATTATTATCAGAACTGCGGCGGCATGGACCGCATTTTCGCGGCAGTTCTTCCGGAGACTCCTCAGTTTAACGGAATGTTTATTTCCGAAATTGCGGAAATGGAGGGAAAAGATCCTTTTGAATGTTATTTTGACCTGCTTTGCGCCAATCACGGAGAGGGAACAGGCATTTATTTCAGTATGAGCGAAGAAGATCTGGACCGTATTATTCTGGATCCCAATACAATGGTCGGAAGCGACGGACTTGTCAAGGCAATGCATGAAAACGGACACCCGAGAGGATGGGCAGCGCTTACGCACGCTATCACGTATTTCCATAAGCAGAAAGGTCTTCTTTCCCTTGAGGAGATCATTCGGAAAATGACTTCGTTCCCGGCAGAACGCCTCGGCCTTAAAGGGAAAGGCATCGTCGCGGACGGCTATGACGCGGATCTTGTGCTGTTTAATTATGACAGGCTGCGGGATCAGGCGACCTACGCGGATTCCAACCGCCTGACAGATGGCATCGAATACGTCATCGTCGGCGGGCAGATCGTATATCATAACAAGAAGCTCACTGGTGTATATCCCGGAAAGCTGATTCTAAGGGAACGGGCATAATGCAAAAGTTACAGGGACACGTGGTCAATACCTTTTTTAGAAAGTAGAGCTTCCGCAGCTTTTTTGATCATGACGGATCCGCATTTTACCTCGATTTAACCATTATACTGCTTAAGAAAATCCTCCAGCCCCGCATCCGGATGCTGACTCAAAAACCGAATCATCTCCGTTTCCAGAGTCTTGGCCTCAAGCTTCGGAGTAAAGTTACGTATTTCCTTCGCCTCCTGCCGGCAGGCAACGCCTTCCTCAAGAATGTAATTGATATAATCATCGAATTCGCTGATCTCCGACCGCTTGTCCGGTGTGTCCGCAATGTCCGCCATATGCTGCATCGCAGCGATCATATCGCGCTCAATTTTCTCCTTTCTCTCCATGTCATCTCCGCAGCTTTCATGAAGACTCCGCAGCGCGGTGAGATAAGCGTCCGCAAGACATATATACATATGCATGCCTTTATACGAACCGTCATAGCGTTCCGTCCCGAATACCGCGGCAGCCTCTTTCACGTACGCAGCATAGGAGGATACCGCCGGGGATTCCGCTCGCACCGGATACTTGGACGCGCAGCTTTTCCAGATCTCCTGGATATGGTCGATGAACAGGTTGTTTGAGATCCCCTCCGCAAGACAGGGACGGATATTGCGTTTCATGCATTCCAGAATGCCCGTAAACTGTTCTTCGCGCAGGGCTGGTTCTTCCCCACCGGCATTTCCGGCAGCAAAAAGAAGATAGTACAGGATCGAGTCGGCGAGCACAGCCTGCCCGTTCCGGGCGGCAAAGGACGCAATTTGCTGCCATCCTTCCGGCGCTTCCGCATACTCCTTCCACAATTCTTCCCGAACGTTTTCACCGCCGGATCCCCCGAAAAAGATTCCCGTCCAGATGCCTGCCGCGCGGCGAAGACCGTTTTTGAGGCTTTCGCTTATCGAAAAATCGTTTGCAGCCGCACCGCTCCGACGGACAGACTCCGAAAACCGCATTGCCAGAATGGAATAGATCCTTCCGAGATGGACCCGGACAGACGCCGGCTCCTCCGACACAGCCCTGGAAAGAGGAGTCTCGACGTACCGGTAAGCGTCGGCGAGAAGCCTCATTTTATCCAGGATCTCTTCCGGACCCGCGCATTCCTCTCTCTCCGCGGAAAGCATCCGGTATGCCAGATATTCCGCGGCTCTCTCAAAGGGAGCCGTATCCCGGAGACCGAAAGAGTCTTCGGCCCTGTTTTCAAGGTCTTTTGCTTCCTGTGCATTTTCCTCAAAAGACCTTACCAGTTTTTCTGCAAAGACCGGGCTGTTTTCGAGCTCCTGCGCGCGTTCTTCCAGATACAGGAACATAAACTCCCGGGTTCTGATCTCCTCCGCAAGCTGCGTAAAACCGTTCTTTTCCGAGTATTCCCTGACTCTTCGAAGACCTTCTGAAGCAGACGCGGCCTCCCCCGGGATGCCTTTCTTTAAAAAGAGGGAACAGCGGAAATAACACTCAGCCAGCAATTCCTTTTCCGGCACGGACAGTCCGCCCCCGCCCATTTCCTTCTCCATCAGGAAAATTGCCGCGCATCTCTCCGGACTGGTGACCCGGCTGCCGTCATAAAGAGAGGAGGCGCGGTAAATGAGAACGGCCCGGATCCAGCCCTCTTTTTCCGGCCCGAAATCCGCCTCCGGATAATACGGGCCGTCCAGGATGCTGTACGTCCACACGCCCCACAGATGATTAACGAAAAATTGGAGAAATGCCTGTATCTCCGGATCTTCCGCCAGAATTTCCGCTGCCTGCCTGTACGCTTCCCGGTCATTTTCCGAACGGCATTCCGTCTCTTTTCTTGCGAACGTTTCCCCGATCCGCCTGAGAATGTGGTTAAAGAGACTCTGCTCCCGGAACTTCTTCTGATTAAGTTCATCCGCTTCTTCAAGGGCCTGTTTTCGCCAATAGACCGAAAAGTCTTCCGTCAGTTTTCCGACCGGTTCTTCGGGGTCGACGGAACGGATGAACAGCCGTTCGAGTTCGCTGCAGCTTTCTTCCTGTTTCGATGCCTCCCGCAGCATCGCAAGCGCAGCCGCGTCTCCCCTTTCTGCCCTGATGAGATCCAGACGGAACTGCCATTTTTTGGTATCGGTCCGGTTTTTCAGATAATCCAGGCATTCTTCCGCAAGGCGGATCAGTCCGTCTTTTGCCTGCTCCTCCGCAGAGAAGCGCTCATTTTCTTCCGTTCTGTTCTCCGTAAGCAGCGGTTTTGCTGCCTCCCCGGCCATCTCGAGAAGGGACAGTGTCTGTTTCAGGATCAGGTCGGCGTCCGCTTTGGTCACATTCCAGATCTCACGGTTTATTTCCATCGCTTTGCGAAGATACGCGCCGCCGCCCTCTTTCCGTATAAAGAACAGGTATCTTCCGAGTCCAAAATGTCCTCCGGAGACAATATTCCGGTTCTGCGGATCCCGGATACTGCGGTCAGTGACGGCAAGAGTGTCTTTGTATTTTTCAAGGATTCTCCGACACGGGAAAGAGTCGTCATCCGCAAGCGGCCTGCCTTTAAAATACTTCTGCGCAAGCTTCATGACCAGGACAAAATACAGTTTCAGGGAGTAGATGTCTTCGTCAGCAAGCTCCGTCCCCTTCCCGCGCCGGGCATACTCACAGATCTCCGTGCCTTTCCGCCAGGTACCCTCCGCATCGTCCTCCTTTTTCAGATCCCACTGCACATTCCCTAGACCCAGGCAGGTTCTCGCGAGATCGCTCACCGTCTCCGTACAGGGGAAAAAGGCGCACTGCAGGGTGCGCTCCTGAAGTTCCAGCTTCGCGTACTTTTCCTTATATTTGTCTTTAACCGCATCCTGCAGGTACAGATAGGCGTCGGCGCGGAGCAGACGGCACCAGTATCCGCTCCTTTCGCAGTATGCGAGCAAGGTATCCGGAGCGGAGCTTAAGATTCTGTACCCGGAATCATACATTCTGTAAATAATGAGTTCCTGCCCGATCCAAAGAAGAACCCAGCTGTAAAACAGTCCCCACGCCGTTCCGGCCGGCTTCCGCTCCCGGAATTCCACGGCAAATGCCGCAGCCCGGGCACACCAGTTCTTTTTCTCCTCCGTATTCATTCTTCCGGCTGGTTTTGAGGACAGGAAGACTGCCCAGTCATCCATCGCCGCGTAGAATTCCCTCAGATGCCCGGTCTCGGGAACATGTTTCAGCGCGGCGTGTGCGATCCCGAAAGTTTCGTTCAGCAGCGGGGAATACTTGGTGGAAACCAGCATCGGGACAAGGGCTTCCGCGAGCCGGGAGAATGTCTGCTCATCCGCATTTTTAAGATTTTCTTCACTGCCGAAAAAGAGAAGCAGCCGCCTGCCGCAACGGAGCATTCCGCTTCGGTCCGTCTCATTCTTTAACAGCGCCATCGCGGCGAAGACGGTGCGGATCCCGCTTTCTTCCTTTTCGGAAATCCGCTCCACCGCGGTTTTCAGTTTACGGAAGGTCAGAAGACGGTCCGCCGATGCCAGGATAAGATCCGAGATCTCTTCCGGATACTTCCGGACAAGGTCTTCCAGCAATTCCTCATAAGCGGGAATTCCTCTCTCCGTGAATGTGCATATTTCAAAGAAACGCCGGGATTGCAGCAGTTCGGGGGACAGCAGAAACTTTTCCCGAGGAACTTGCCGCAGGAGATGTTCTCTGAGCCCGGCGTCCGCGATGCGCCAGCGGCCTTCCGCGTCCGTTCCGAAGAGCTCCTGCAGGCTCCCGAAAAGCCTCTCGAGAAGCACGGTCGGGAAGAACACGCGCCGGTCCGTGAGAATCTTTTCGATTTCCCGGAGGAGGAGTCCGTTTTCCGAGACTGCGAGCCACGTCAGAATTTCGAACGGGTCTTCCGTTTCCCGGAAATTCAGGATGGTTTCCCCTTCAAGATCCGTGAGATCCTCCCGGAGATTCTGCACTGTGCTGTCAAGGAGATATAAAGAAAGTCCGACCGTATCCTCCGGCATGCGTTCCACTTCCCCGCGCATGAAGGCTGAAAGACCGGACATGCCCTCGCCGAAGCTGTCCGATGCCTCGAAATCGCGGCGGTTCATCATGAACAGGCGTTCCAGGGCGAGTGTCAGGTACCGGGCGTTTCCGCTGTTTTCCTTCTTAAGGATCGCTTCGGCAGTCTCCTCGTCGACATGCTTCCATCTCTTTTCGGCGTGAGCCCGAATCACGGCGCGCTGCTCTTTTTCGTTTAACGGCCGCATTTCCCAGAGACGGAACGTTTCCGTCACGGCCGGGCGAGTCAGGAGATAGTGATCGGAGGACGCGACATTCATGGTCTTTCCGGAGACGTTTCCGATCACTTTTTCCGCGAGGAACAGGAGCACCGGCAGGATGCCTTCATCCATGGCTTCCGGCGCGTCGATGAACAGATACAGTTCTTTCATTTTCCCGGCGAGACGGCTGATTTCGTGCAGCATCATTTCTTCGGGCATTTTTTGCTGCCCTTCGGGATACTGCGTCTCCGCCCCGGTCTGTTTCCGAAGCCAGAAAAGAAGAGTTTTTAAGAATACCGCCGTCTCATAACAGCCCGGCTCCGCGCCGAAATACAGGAAGACGGGATACCCGAGTCCTGTGCCGCGCGAGGCTTCCTTCGCAAGAAATGCGGATTTCCCGCATCCCGTCTCTCCGGAGATCCAGGTGGAACCTTTTTGATAGGTCGTGACGGACGGCCGCTCCGCATAGTCCGAGATCAGCTGTTTTCTGAGATAGTCACCGTGCAGAAGGATGCGTTCTTCTTCCGAAAGCCCCGTTTTCCGCTCCGGGAGGTCTTTCGCGAGCATTTCCCGAAGCGCGGCCTCAAGATCTTCCGCGAAGGGGGTAAGACCGGTCAGCTCCTCTTTCTCCGCGTCCCAGGAAGGAGAATAGGTCAGGATCTTTGCTCCGCTTTCCCGGATCTGCTGCTTCAGCATTTCCTGTTTTGCAGCATGAGCCGGATCTTCCGCCTCGTAGGTGCTGCGGTGGGAGGGCGGTATCATTTTCACAAATGCCGGGTCTCGGAAGCAGAAAATGCAGTGATCGAGGGCATTTTCCTCCTGAAGAGCCCCGTACAGGATTTCGGCGTTGGTGATACTGATATCACCCGCGAAGAGTTTTTTCAGGCGTGTGTCGCCAAGCCTTGCGACCGTCTCCGTGTCCGGAATCCACCCGTAACGCTCTCCGAGGAGCACGATAAGGTACGGCCGGCACTGATCGATTGTATCGAGGCATGTCGTGATGACGTAGCGGCTGCTTTTTTCCTCGCTCATGCGGGAGGTGTCAACGCCCCAGCGCAGGTCGATCTCCTGGATGTCTTCTCCCAGGGGGAGGATTTCCTTCCGGATTTCCGGGAAAACGGAGTTGTGGAGGAGGTCTCTTTCGGATCTCATGTCTTTGAAGGTGCTGGATATGAATACGGATATCATGAGGGCTCCTTAAACGGATGTGCGGCGGGGACGGGGTCTCCTGCCCGTTTCGCACTGCTATGGCAGCCGCCGTACCTGCAGCCTGTCCCATTGCGATACAGGGCGGCATGACGCGTACCGCGCTGTGTGCGAGCTGAACCGCCCAGACATCCATCGCGTTCAGCAAGAATGAAAGAGACTCCGCCTCTGGCGGCGCAGCATGCGGCGGAGATTCCCGCGACGCCGCCTCCAACGACGAGAACGTCACAGGAGTAATGTTTTGTGATTGGCAATTGAATCATGTTCTTTGTCCCCTTATAATACCGATTTGTACGCTTGATTATATTTCATTTGTGTCCGGAAAGAAAACGATAATAGTTGCAGAATACAAGATGTTTTCTGTCTAAGACTATATTTTTATGTTCAATTGAAAAATGACAGGCTTCGCCTTTATACTCTCCATGATTCATAAACTGACAAATCATCCGGACCATCCAGATAATGCCCATCAGATGATCCACATGTTTATGCGTCACAAAGATATGGCGCATGTTCATCCAGTCATATCCGGCATGTTTCAGCTGATGAAGGATCGCACTGCCGCCGCCTCCATCCAATTTTACGGTCTATACAACGATGCATTCCCATTCTCGTTATGGTTCTGCAGCTTCTCTGTCGTCCTTCGGTTTAACGTTGCGGATTATTCTTTACCGGCAGCTTTCAGACTTATTCGGCGGGATATGTTTGTTCGATCCAGGCATGCCATGCATCAAATGCGCTCTGAAAGTCTGTTCCGAAGGCCTCCTCAAAGCTTTTCTGTCCGAAGCAAAAGAGGCTGACCTGTTCAAAGCCGTAAGCATCATCCAGCCAGGCCAGGAAAGATGCCGCCATAAAAGCGCTTAATTTCGTATCTCCGGGTTCTTTTGCTTTATTCCGGGTAAAAACTGACTCCGACGTGACTGGCGAACTCTCGCAATAACTCCCCCAGTGGTTCAAACCCTTTTCAAAGCAGACTCTGGCACAGGCGTCATAGACAATGCGAAAATCCGAAGCGCTCATCTGCGCCGGATCGATACCCCCGGCGATGCACTGCGAATAGTAGGGCAGCTCCGGAACAATCAAAATCGTATCCAGCATCTCGGTATAAGGGTCAATACAGGTGCCGGCGTACCACGCAAAACCAATCTGTTCCCACCCGACGGCGTTGCTGTTAATCAGCGCAAGCAGGTATAAGAATTCCCGATGTGTTCCGACATCGTTGTATTGCAGGATAATCTGCTCATCGTCTGTCCGATACCCGAATGCAGTTCTGTCAATTTCAAAATTAACCGGTTTTTCTATTAGGGCATCCGGATTTGCGCTGCCTGCATTCTCATACAAGTATTGCTTCAAAAAGCGCAGGCTCTGCGCTGTTCTGTCAATTATTTTCGGCAATTCCGACTGTTCGTCCAGATCCGCTTCCCTCAGTACCGGGAGATAAGCACTCAGCATGAACGCTTCATCCTTCACCTGAAGAACCCGTGCCTCTTTAACCTCTGCCGGAAGTGAAAGCTTTGTATAATCCTGTACTCCCTGTATAGAAAGCGTTTGTGTTCCGGCATCATAGACAATTTCAGCTGCCGTATCCTGATCAGATTCTGCTTCGATCATCTCGGAAGATTCGGTGTCTGGTGCCGCAGGCAGCGAGTCTGACTTTTTGCCGCATCCGGCAATTGAACCTATCAGCGTAATAATGATCAGTAGAATCAGTAAGTTTCGTCTCATATCATTACCCTTTTGTTCACCACTCAAGCCGGCTTGTTGCCGATATCTTTTAATGTCATAAGCTTATCCTCACAAATCGATTTGTCTTGATTATATTTCATTTTCATCCTGCAGAACAGCAAATAAAACCACAAAATAAAAAGCTGCAGGCCCATTCTTGTCATGGGTCTGCAGCGCCAATAAAAAAATCGATGCGACAGGACTTCATGCTTCTTGACCGCAGGTCAAGATGAGAACCTGCGGCCTCTGCGTCAGAATCGGCACTTAAAAGTGCCGTAAAATGGGCATTTTCCGGTATTGAAACCAGTATGTCAACACGAGGTCAACACGACTTTTAGAAAGGAGTGCTTCCGCAGCAATATTATTCGTATAACCGGGCAAGGTCTATATGCTTGATCTCATCCGTTTCATCTGCAGTGAATCCGGATCTGGAGAAGAAAACGTATTTATAACAATTAAGCCCGGTATTCTTTACCTGTTGTATTTCTTCATCGATTACTTCTCTTGATGTTTTTCTCTTTCTGAATTTCACTTCGTAGAAAACATACCCCATTTCATCCAGAGAAACGACATCAAACTCTCCATTGGTATGCGTCTTTGGATCATCATAATAATATTTTCCAATTTTCTCGATGACTGGTTCGATGTTTCCCATCCTGTTCTGCCTGATCAGATATTGCCTGCAAAGCTCTTCAAACTTATGCGGCACATACTTCTCCTCAAAATCATGGTTAATATATCTATCATAAAATACATCTGTATCCATAATTTTCAGCTGAGATGAATATTTAAAGATATATCGGAAATAGAAAAGAGAAAGGTTGTCACAAATGTAATACCCTGCCTTTTTTTTGTTATCTTCATCGTTTATAGGAGCCCTCTTCTCTACCACTTCCATTTTTATCAGTTTTCCAAGTACATCTACGAGCGTAGGTCCACTTGACACATGTGACTGAGACAGTAGATCGCTGTACTTCGAAAAGCCTCTGGCTAGTGCTTCAAACACCTCATTTGCATTAACTATCTTTGAAATCTCGGCACTTAAGTACATGGAAACCTCATTTTCCAGACGGGCTCCCGGCGAAGCAATCAGTTCTATTATATTCTCTTTTACTGTCTTCTTATCATCGATAAGCCTGTTGAAATAAGGGATACCTCCAAACACAGAATAAATCCTGACCTTATCCTCATCAGACATATTAGGATAAAACAAGGCTGACTCATAATAATCCATTTGTTTAAGATCGATCATCAGGTCAACCCTGCCAAACAGAGGATTAGAGTGTTCCAACAGAGATTTCATGTTATCCACATAAGAACCGAGAATTATGAGTTTAAGCTTTGATATCTCCCTGTACTTATCGACAAGTGACTGAAGTATACTATCAAGACCTTTTACATTTTCCCTGAGATAAGGATATTCATCCAAAACAAACACTATGTTCTCTTCTTTTGCAAGCAAAAAGACATAATCTAACAGCTCCTCAATGGATGTATAGCCTAGTTTAGGGAGGTTCTGCACCTCCGAAATAACTTCACAGATGCTTTGGACATTGCTTGCTTCCGTCACCTGTTTGCATTCATAATAGAGACTCTTTATCCCGGATTCTTTAATTGCCTGTTTTACAAGCTCACTCTTTCCAACACGTCGTCTTCCATATATCAAAGACATCCGCATTTCGTCTGAAGAAATTTCCTTCTTTAATAGTTCCAGCTGCTTTATCCTTCCAATGAATTTCATTTTATTCGATTCCTTTCGACTCGGTTGTCATCGAGTTAAATCAATTATAAAAGATATATACTTTTCTGTAAAGTTTATTCGGTCCAAACCGAGTCAGTTCCATTCGAATAATAGTATTTTCATCAATGGCAATGCATTGATAGCATTATCTTGCAGTGTAATTGTATATTCACCATCCTTGCTTACAAAGAGTCCTTTCCATGCTGCCTCCTGCAACAAACGATTCACGAATAAGATTCCTGTACTGTTTTCCGATTCTCCATGCGGCTGATTACTTCTCTGAAACATTTAACAAAGTCATAAAGACAGACATCTTCATCGTCTGTCCTCCAAAAGAGTGAGACCGGGTAAAATTCTTTTTCGATCGGGTATATTTTGATCTGCTTCCGCAGCATCTTTCTTTTCATCAACAGCATCACAGAGAAAGAACCGGAATTTATACACCCCTCGAAGCGGATGCGGATGTAACCTCTTCTCTGTTTCCGCCGGCGTATTCTCCGTAGCATATATCCAGTACAGTTCGCAAGGGCTCTACAATCGAATCTTCGTATTGCACTGTCCACTGAGGTGTCATTTGCATATTTCCATTTGCATCCATACTATCTATGGTTTCTCCGCTTTCTATCGGAAAGCCATTTTCAAACTGATAGCTTGCCACATTATATGCATAAGCAACAACATGACTTGGGCTCAGGTTCTTGAAATGGACCTGTACATCAGTGCCTCCAAAGACATCAAATCCTAATGTATCCACTATCATTTCATTAGTGTCAGTTATGTTAAAGAATCTGGCGTTTACATAAAGGCTGATGAAGCGTTCAGACAAACTGGCATCCTTCAGAACGTTGAACAGCTCCGGAGTAATCAGCTTTCCGCTCTGCGGGGCATATATCCCAATACAGTCAGGGAAGCAGTCGATCGCCGCGCCAACCTGGGCCAGCAGGATTTCTGCCTGTTGCATATAAGGAAGTGCCCTGCCAAGCATTGTATGTACCAGAATCGTGTTTTTACATTCGTTAATGATATCGTTTCCGTTTGGCACATCCCAGAATTGCCGGCGCTTCATATCGTCCACATTGATCCCCGAATCTGTCTCGGATGACAGGAATGCTGCCATAACAGGTACTCCGTCCGGTTTGTCTTTAAAGACTACCTTGTACTTGGAGACGGGTAACATGAACATGTCTCCGGTGCTTTCCGCGGAAGGTTCCACATATGGTACTTCTCCCAAATCTCCCAGATACTTCTCGAGTGCCTTACGCAATTGCTCTGTCGTCGGTGACTTGGGTTTGTTCTTAAAAAGCAACTGCACCATCATGGTTTCTATAGTATTCTCTTCAGTATTTTTATTAAGATCCGGATCCATTTTGCCTCCTAAAGCACTCTCACTAGCAAATGCGCGCTGCATAATTCCAGCCTTAAAGGCTATTTGTTTTATAATTATATTTCATTTTTGTCCTGAAAGACAACGATAGTAGTTACAGAATACAGCCGAAGTCCTACACGGTCGACTTCCTGACCAAGAAGACAAAGATCGCTGAGGATGACATCCGCATCACCTTCAAGAACGGGCAGGAAGTCAAAGCCTGATCCCGGCAAAAAGCAAGCTCCCGATCATCGGTTTTACGCCGGTGATCGGGAGCGTTTTTAATCTCGTGAAACTATGAATTGTTCTATAGTTTATGAAAGCAGGTCAATTCTTGAGAATGACAGACTGACTTTATACTTTTCAGGAATACTATCGGACCAATCAAAGCTGAATCGTTCAGATAGCTTTTCATAATAGGTATCTTATTAGAAGCTGTGCTCAATGAGCCAGCTCTCAGCCTTCTTGACCGTCTCTGTCACATCT
>SVDL01000148.1:1146-4171 GCA_015057835.1 Lachnospiraceae bacterium | reverse complement strand
AGAAGTGAAAGAAGCCGTAGAGGAAGAGAAGCCCGCAGAGGAATAATGAGCGGCTGTCCCGCGGACGCCCGTTTCATTCCGGAGAATTTCCGGCAAGTGAATATTGTATGATGAACCGCCTGCCGGATCTCAGTGATCGGCAGGCGGTTTACTGCTATTCTTTTCGTCAGAAAGACCGGCACGCGGTCTGCTGCCATGCTTTCTGTCCGGAGACCGGCATGCGCCTGCTGCCATGCTTTCTGTCCGGGAAAGGACTTTACATGAGAAAATTACCCGTCGCTGCCGCCATGCTGGCAGCAATGTTCACGATATCAGTACTGTTTGCTTACGCTGAACCTTCAGGTGAGAGCATTCCGGCAGAAGATGATAACATACATTATTACCGTACACTTCTGACCGATGAGGAGCAGCTCGTATATGACGCGCTCCTTGTGTGCGCCTTGTCAGCGGATCCCTCCGAAAGAGGGGAGGAAATCAGGATCACAGCGGATCCGTCCGGAGAAGAATTCAAGCTGATGTTCCGAAAGAGCTATAATGCGCTGATATACGATCATCCTGAACTATTTTGGCTGTCGACCTCAAACAGCGCCTTTCAATTCAGTTATCGCCGCCAGCTGCTCAGTCCAAATTATTACAGGGTGGCTTTTCAGATCGACGGCGAATTTCCCGTGAAAGACGCGCAGATGAAGGAGCTGGACAAAGCGGCGGAGGAGCTTCTTTCCGGGATCGACCTTACAGAGCCGGCGCCTCTTGTGGCGCTTGAGATCCATGACAGACTCATCGATCTCGTCACTTATGACAAAGATGCTGCCGAGGTGCTCGACAAGGATCTCGCCCACACGGCGTACGGAGCCCTTGTTGAGAACACCAGCGGTTATTCCAATACAGCTGTCTGCGACGGGTACTCCTATGCGTATGAGTACCTGTTACAGAAGGCAGGGATACGGAGCGTGATCGTGGCGGGCCGGGCCGGGGAGACGGAGGAGACGGCGGGAAGCCACTCCTGGAACCTGGTCGAGCTGGATGACGAGTGGTATGAGGTGGATGCTACCTGGAATGACATTTCCGTGGAAGATGCTCTCGATTCGGAAGAGGAATACAGCGAGATCGCCGAGGAAGCGATACGGAACGAGTGGTATACGGACAAACTGACCCATTTCCTCTTCAATGTGACTACTGAAGAAATTTCTGATTTCAAGCCGGGCAAGTATTTCCGTTACACCAATGACCGCGGATGGGTGAGCTTTCTGGGCGATTCGGTCCACATCCGGTATACGGAGGAAGATTCTGAGAGCACCGGCGATTACATGTCACCGATGGCTCCGGTCGCGGAGGGCATGCAGTACACATATGAAGAGTTGAAAGATGAGCTGGAATAGAAGAGCCGGAATATTAGGAGCGGGGATGACGCCTAAAATTCAAGAATTCCATTTCTTAGGAGTTCAGGCGACGCCTAAGACCAAAGGATTCCCAATCTTTGGAGCATTCCTCCCAGGGTTGAGGATCCTTTTATTAATGACAATATTTTGAATGCCCTTCGAGTGGTCTTTATGGCACCATAAAGACCACGGAAAGGGCAGAAGAGGCCGGAAAGCTATGGATCAGAACGGAAGAATACTGAGCATGCTCAGAAAATGGAAACGTCGGTATCTGTTCAGAGGAGAACCTGATGTGATCAGGGTGAAAAAGGCTGTGGACGCGGTCATAGACCGCGCAAAGCGCAGGGAAAAAGACGGCGTGCGGAAAGACCGGTGGCTTTTCGGATTTGAAAGCGATATAGAGGAGATCTCGGATGAGATCGCGCGTCTTAAGGAAGCCGGAAAGAAGGAAGATTACAGGGACATCTATGCCAAACTGTACGCGTACGCTGCAGAGACGATGGAAGAGAGCTATATGCCGCTGTATCTGAATATCACATACCGGTACGCGAACGCGCTCCTTGAGACGGGAGGAGCAGAAGAAGCGCTGCGCTTATTTGAGAAGCTCTATGAGCGGACTGACCGGCTGATCGGCGTCGAGAATCCGTACGGGATCCATTGTCTTGAGCGCATTGCGCAGGCGGCGTCGCAATGCGGGCAGCCCGAAAAAGCCGATGAAGCATTAAGAGAGATGGCTGTGATCGCAGAGGAGGAGTATGGTCCGGACAGCGCGATGATGCAGACAGTGCAGCGCTGCGCAGCAGCCCTCACCGCGCAATGACACAGCCGGCGCAGCGAAGCGTGCGGCGCAGTGAAGCAGGCGGTTACGGGCAGAAATGCGTGTCCTACGGTTCATTTGCTTACGAATAATTGAAAAGGCAATGATTGTATTCGGGCGAGTAATGGTATACAATATTGAAGATTGTAGACCGTGTTGTATTGCAAAGGTGTTTTTCAAATGCAATTTACAGACATTGAGATTCAGGAAATTCTTCGAGAGAATGAACAATTAAAGAAGGATATCGCCGCTGCGAGAAAAGAGCTGGACGCGACCGGAAAGCTCTATGATATGATGGTCGCCGGCACGAAAAATCTTCTGATCCTCACGGATGCAGGGCTCCGCAGCGCAGTGTACGTCTCCCCGAATGTGGAAGAGGTGCTCGGACTGCCGAGGGAGCTGGTCATGAGCGATATCCGCGAATTGGGACCTGAGTCGGGAGATATTCCCTCCAGGGAGATTTTTGCATCTGTCGGCGAGAATGAACATCTCATCCGTTCGGATGTGGAATGCATCGACCGCAGGACGGGCAAGCCCAAGGCGTTCCACAGGAGCGTGACAAGGATCGAAGGGATCGACGGTATAGACCGCTACCTGACTGTTTTTCTCGATGCGGAGAGCGGTACGGCGGACAACAGCCGCCTGCACGAGATCCTCTACGACGGCGTGATCGCCGCCAACACCAGGATGCTCAAGGGAATGTCGCATGACCTGCGGACGCCGCTCAATTCCATTGCCGGTTTCGTTATTCTTCTTCTGAAGAACGCGGAGGATCCCGCCAAAGTGCAGGAGTACGCGCATAAGATCGGAATGTCGAGCCAGGACCTCC
>SVDL01000148.1:0-1136 GCA_015057835.1 Lachnospiraceae bacterium | reverse complement strand
TCAACCAGATCATGGACCTGAGCGGACTGCAGATGGGAGGCCAGGAAGTATGCAACCGCGAATTCGCGCTGGGCAAGACCATTGAGGAGATCACGGACGTGATCCGCAACAAAGCGCAGATCATGCACCAGAGCTTCGAAGTGCGTACGAACGGCATCGAACACGATATTTTTATCGGTGACAGGGCAAGGATCACGGAAGTCCTGATGAACCTTCTCAACAACGCGGTCCAGTATACACCAGAAGGCGGGGAGATCTCGCTCACGATGATCGGAAGACAGGACGGAGATCCCGAATACCGGGAGATCTCCTTTGAAATATGTGACAACGGGATCGGCATGAGCAGCGAGCTGCAGAAGCGGCTCTTTGACAATGCGGGCGGTTTCAGTTCCCTCTCCGAAATGCAGGGATCCGGCGTCGGCATCGCCATGACAAGGAAATTCGTCGAACAGATGGGCGGGACGATCTCCGTGCAGAGCACGCTGGGACAGGGCACGACATTCTTTGTCACGCTCCGGCTCCGGACCGCGGGCGTCGCGGCGGACAGCTTCTGGGGAGAGCACGGTGTGCACAGGATCCTCGTGATCGGTGAGAACATGAACGAAGCCGCCAGGATCTGTGACCTTCTCAACAACTCAGGGATCAATACGGAGTATACGGCGAGCGGTTACGGCGCGCTTCAGCTGATCGACCAGTCCAATCTGGAAGAAAACGGATTCGACCTCCTGCTCATTGACCGGGACATCCAGGACAAGGGGTATATGGAGATCGCGAGAGAGATCCGCGAGATGCCATGGGTCAGGATCCCTCCCGTCATCCTGATGTCGGACAAGGCAGAGCATTTTACGAAGCATGTGCATAAAGAGGGGATCACCGCGATCATGCCCAAGCCGTTCTTTTTCTCCACATTCCGCGATATAGTGGAGGAACTGGGACCGGTCGAAGAAGAAAGCGGGACCGGCGCGGGATCTTCCGGTTCCAATCCGCTGTCGGGACTCCGGTTCCTGGTCGCGGAGGACAACGCGATCAACGCCGACGTCCTCAAGGAGCTTTTGGAGGAAGAAGGCGCAAGGTGCGAGATAGCCGGAAACGGCAAGGCTGCGGTCGCGATGTTCAGTAATTCCAGGCCGGGCTAT
>SVDL01000147.1 GCA_015057835.1 Lachnospiraceae bacterium | reverse complement strand
GCGGAGCTGATCGTCTTCTATACAAAGAACAGCCCGCACATGAGCTATGAGAGTCTCATCAAGCTCAAGGAGTCCGACAGACACGTCACTTTCATCAAATGCTATGAGGGAACGAACGCGCTTGATTTCCAGCTCTGCTCGGAACTGGGTTACCTCATTGCATTACATGAAGAGGACGACTTCATCATCGTGACCAACGATACGGGATACGACGCGGCGGTGAAGTATTGGAGACGCAAAGAGTATTCCGTAAAGAGGATTGCCGGGAAGGACAGCAGGACCGGCAGCCGCAGGAGAGGGAGTACCGCGAGAAGCGACGTCGCGGCAGAAGTCAGTTCGATCCTTTCAAGACTTGCGAAGACGGCTGATCCCGATGAAGCGTATCAGGAAATGAATATCAGTGGAACATCCGTGCGCGGCGTTGCTGACGCAGAGGAAGACATTGAATCCGGGGAGTATGATTCCGACGGGCACGATGTTGAAGATTCCGATTACGAAGAGGCAGATTCCGAAGATTCCGATTACGAAGAGGCAGATTCCGAAGAGCCCGATTACGAAGAGGATGACTCCGAAGAGCCCGATTACGAAGAGGCAGATTCCGAAGAACCTGACTACGAAGAGGATGATTCCGAAGAGCCTGATCTCAATGAGCCCGAATCGGAGGATCCCGACGGGGAAGAGTATGATCCCGAAGTGCACGGTCCTGAAGGGGCCGCCTATGAGGATCCCATGTCCGGAGAATACGGATCGGATGATCAGGAAGATGAAGAGTCCGGAGAATATGAAGCCGACGGAAACGGATCCGGTGAGCAGGACTCTGATGAGTACGGTGACAGTTCGCATGCTGACAACTATACGGAAGATGGCAATGAACAGGGCGGCGGAGAGGATGCACAGACCGCAGATCCCGATGAGGAGGAAGAGTTCATCGCCGATCCCGAGGAGATCACCGCGATCGTCAACTGCATCGGAATGGAAAATCTGGCGGAACTTCATAATCAGCTGATCCAGTTCTACGGTGAGAACGGCAAGGATGTGTACAAGTCACTGAAATCCCTGGCTCCCACCATTGAAAAGAAGAACTGGAGCAAGGAAGAAAAGTTCCTGTATTATTGTGTTCTGATCATCAGGCACAGCGACGAACCGGAAGAAGCGCTTCAGGAGGAAAACGTCCGCGAGCTCGCGGAGTTCCTGCTCAGCGCCGAGAATAAGAGAAAGAACCTCAACTCCCTGCGTTACGCACTGCTCAAACATTACGGCAAAGAGAAAGGCCGCAGATATTATTTCATGCTGAAGCCTTATGTGAAAGCACTTAATCAGATGTAAAAAAGGAAAATCGGTCGGCATCAGCGGACTGCGGTATTGAGGCATCAGTATCGCAGTCTTTTAAAATTATGGTATAATCGGCATGTCAGTGTTAGGATGGTAGAGTAAGTGCTAAATTATAAGAAAGTGGAAAACGGTATGAACTTTACAAGACGCGTCTTTCTTTTTGCCGCGGTATGCCTGATCGCGGTTCTGACATGCTGCGGGAAGGCGGATAAAACGAAGGAAACAGGTGCGGGAAGCACCGCGGAACAGTCTGACACGGAGACGGCGAATACGGATCTTTCCCTGGATTCCGAGAAGGAAGAGACGGGGGAGGAAGAGCGCAAGGCTTCCACGGATCTTTTTTGGGAGGAAGGAGATATCTGCACCCGGTTTATAAAGCTCACTTCTTTAAGAGAATACAAAGAGGAAGTGACATGCCACTATTTTCAGGATCCGGAAGAGGGCAGATATGTGCTCGATGTAGTTGAGAACAGCAGCATGGAAGCGACGGAAGGCGCCGGCGGGCTTGTCTTCGCGGTCGTCCTTGATGAGAAGTGTCCGGAGGAGCCGCCGGGAGAAGGTTACGATTATCTGGGCACGCTGGAGCAGGAAGGGGGGAAGCTCTTCCACGTCCTTACAGTATATCCTGAAGGAGCGCAGTATACGGAGAGCAGCGAGGGAGCCTATAACAGGATCATGGGCGCCGCACGTGATACCGGCGGCAGCCTTGAAGGAAGAAACGGGTATGAGTTCAAAGCGGGAGAGTATCCCGGGAATGCGGAGGAATAATTTTGAAAAAGATCAGTTCTTATCTGATACTTGCAGCGATGGTACTTATGACAGGATGCGGGAACGCGCAGAATACAGCCGCGCCCGCGGGAGAAAGCGGCGCGCAGCCGGCTGCAGAGACCGGCAGCAGCAACGAGGCAGATGCCGGCAAAGAAGAGGAAGCGGGCCGGGAAGACCCGGCTGCGGAAGCGGCCGAAGGGAAGACCGGTGAAACAGCTGCGGATACGGAGGCGCCGGGAAACGCGGGCGGTGAAAATGCATCTTCCGATGCCGGAAAGGAACAGGAGACGGTAACGCTCGTGATCCCTACAGTCTACGAAAGCGTAACAACGCAGGAAGAGGCCGAACAGATCAGGAGTGAGAACGGCTATGAGAGCGCGGTCCTCAATGAGGACGGAAGCCTCACGATCGTCATGAGCCGCAGCCAGCACGACGAGATGCTCGTTCAGTTCAGGAAGTCCGTCGACGAAGGCATTGAGGAGATCATTCAGGCGGTTGAGGATTCAACAATTGAAAAAATAGAGTATAATGAAGATTATAGTGTATTTACTGTGACGGTTTCCGGCGATGAGCTCGGGCTCGCCGAGCGGCAGGCCGCCGACGAACTTGTCATGTACGGAACGCTGTACCATATCTATTCCGGCAGCGATGTTGACCGAATACAGGTGGACTACGTCAGCAGCGGCACCGGCGAGGTCATAGAGACGGCTGATTCGGGGAGCCTTGATCAGGCGTATTAGGATCCGGGAAAAGGGCTTGTGACATGCCCGGGGACCGGGGAAAGGGAGGTCGAAATGAAGTATCTGGATAAGTATTCCGACAGAAGGAAACAGGCGGCGTATCTGCGCTCGCTGAAAGGTGAGGAAAAATATGAGGCGCTCAATGAGATCATTCAGAATTCCGCCCATATCGCTTTCTTCGGAGGAGCCGGCGTGTCCACAGAGAGCGGGATCCCGGATTTCCGGAGCAAGGACGGCCTCTACAACCAGCACGATGTGCGTTTTGACCAATACCAGCCGGAATATCTTCTGAGCAGCAGCTGTCTGTACCGGGAACCCAAGGTGTTCTTTGAGTTCTACCGCCAGAAGATGGACGCGAGGCACTGCCTTCCCAACAGGGCACATATAAAGCTCGCCGAAATGGAAGAAAAAGGTAAGCTTGACGGCATCATCACACAGAACATTGACGGGCTTCACCAGAAAGCCGGAAGCAGAACGGTCTATGAGGTCCACGGATCCACGCTGCGGAATTACTGCGACCGCTGCGGGAAAAAGTATCCGGAGGATCATATTTACAACAGCAGCGAGGCAGTGCCTCACTGCACATGCGGCGGAATGATCCGTCCCGACGTGACGCTGTACGGGGAATCTCTGCCGGTAGATGCCTGGGAAGGCGCGGAGAGGCTGATCCGGAAAGCCGACTGCCTGATCGTCGGCGGCACGTCGCTCACCGTTTATCCGGCGGCATCCCTTGTCAGGTATTACAGCGGAGGCTATCTGATCATTGTCAACAGGGACGCGACAGGACAGGAAGAGTGGGCTGATCTCACTTTCCATGAGAGCATCGGAGAGGTGTTCTCGAAGATAAATGTTTGACCAAACTAAAATCGAACGGAGGACGAAAGCATGAAATTGAAGAAACTGACCGCTATCGCGCTGGTATTTACGATGGTCCTGTCCATGGCAGGCTGCGGCGGCAAGAAGGATGCTGCGACGACGGAACCGGCGGAACAGGTCTCGGATGCGGAACCTGAGGAAGAGACCGCAAGCGAGCCGGAAGAGAACCCCATCCTTAAATATGAGGGCGCTTACTGCGACGACAGCGGCAAAGGGATCTATATACTCTTTGAAGCCGCGGATGAGATCGACGGCGTCAATATTTCGATCGGATATCCGGAAGAGACCGCCTATACATACTGGGAGTTCACCGGAAAGATCAAGGACAATGTGATCACTTACGAGAACGGGTATAAATTTGCTCAGGACTGGGGAACGAACGAACAGGAAGAAGTGACTGAGCAGGAGATCTACAACGACGGGTCGGGGACCATCGAGATCTCGGAAGACGCGAAGATCA
>SVDL01000043.1 GCA_015057835.1 Lachnospiraceae bacterium | reverse complement strand
TGCTTCAGGTTTCTTACTTTAAGGCGACCCACGGAAAACGGATCTTCAAAATGGCGCCGATCCATCACCATTTTGAGCTCTGCGGATGGTCGGAGACCCAGGTGGTGGCGAGATTTGCCATTTTCACCGCGCTGCTGTGCATGATCGGCGTTCTGGCAATATAAGCGGGACAGAATCGACGCATCGCGTTAAGACGCTGCATACGCCGGAAAATGATTGATCACAGACGGAAGGTCTGTGAAATACGAAGGAAACAGGTGGCCCGAAATGGAACTGAAAGACAAAAGAGTACTGGTATACGGAACAGGGAAAAGCGGGATCGGAGCGGCGGATCTTCTGGCTGCGAAGGGAGCGGTCCCGGTTCTGTTTGATGAAAAGAAGGCGGAGGAGACCGCTGTCCGGGCAAAACTGGGCGATCCGGACCGCGCGGAATATCTTCTCGGAGCGGAATATCTCACGGATGAGATCATAAAAGGCATTGATCTTGTGGTTATGAGTCCCGGGGTGCCGCTTGACATTCCGAATGTGGAGAAATTCAAAAGCGCCGGCATTCCGGTGATCGGGGAAGTCGAGCTCGCGTATATTGCGGGCAAAGGCACGGTCTACGCCATTACGGGGACCAACGGGAAAACGACGACGACTTCCCTTCTCGGAAAGATCATGTCGGATTTCGATCCGGACACGTTTGTCGTCGGCAATATCGGTACCGCCTGGACGAGCGTCGCGGCGGATACGGATGACCGGTCCAGGATCGTCGCCGAGATCTCTTCCTTCCAGCTGGAGACGGCGGACAGCTTCCACGCGCATGTTTCCGCGATCCTGAATATAACCGAGGATCATCTGAACCGCCATCACACGATGGAAGAGTACACAAGGGTCAAGGAACTTGTGACGCTCCATGAGGACAGAGAGGATTACTGCATCCTGAACTATGAGGACGACAGGCTCCGGGAATTCGGGGAGAGCATAAAAGACCGCACCAATGTGGTCTGGTTCTCGAGCCGGAGAAAAGTGCCGGAAGGCATGTGGTACGAAGACGGCGCGATCTATATGGACCTTAAGGAAAAGGGAAAACTGATCGACGTCAAAGAGGCGAAGATCATCGGTCTGCATAATTACGAAAATATCATGGCGGCCGCGGCCATGGCGGTGTGCGCGGGCATTCCGACGGAAAATATCCGCGCTTCCATCCGCACGTTTACGGCGGTGCCGCACCGGATCGAATACGTCCGGGAAGTAAAAGGTGTTATTTATTACAACGATTCCAAAGGGACCAATCCTGACGCGGCGATTAAGGGAATCGAGGCTATGGAGCGCCCGACGCTCCTCATCGGCGGTGGATATGACAAAGGGTCTGATTACCGCCCGTGGATCGAAGCGTTCGGCGGTAAAGTGAAGTATCTGGTCCTCGAAGGCGCGACGAGGGAGGCGATCCGCGAAGCGGCGCTTTCCTGCGGCTTCCCGAAGGAGCGGATCGTGATGCGGGAGACGATGGAGGAGGCGATGACGTTCTGCATTGAAAATGCGGAACCCGGCGACGCCGTTCTTCTGTCGCCGGCCTGCGCAAGCTGGGGAGAATTTGACAATTATGAGTGCAGGGGCGAGGCGTTCAAGGCGAGAGTCGCAGGTATTGCGGATTAAGATCTTTCTTGTCACGGCTGTCCTGATCGTGCTCTTTGTTTTCATTTTTGCCACAGATACGATCCGGGTGACCGGAAATGAACATATGTCCGGCCAGGAGATCAGAACGATGATCGAGGAGCAGCCGGTCTCCTTCAACACGGCGCTGCTTTATCTGTACAATCTTGTCCGTCCGATCGAGGACCGGAATTTTATCGACCGCGTGAAGATCCGGCTCGCGAATCCGCGGACAGTCGTCGCGGAAGTGAGGGAGAAACAGTTCGCGGGATACATCGAGGCAAACGGAAAATACTGGTATTTTGACCGGAGCGGCGTGATCGAAGCCTGCGCGGACACCCCGGAAACATCCTTAGAAGAGGGAAAACAGTACATCCCTCTGATCGGGGGACTCACCGCAGGCGCACCGGCCATCGGGGACTCCATGCCGGCCGCGGACACGGATTTTTATGAGCGGCTCGGCAATCTGCAGACCGTCCTTTCCAGAGAGAGGATGATTCCGGATACGATCTACGTGGACGAAGAGTATGATGTGTATCTCACCTACGGCTCCGTTACGGTAGAAATGGGAAAACTCGATTATCTGGAGATCCGGATGCGCACGCTCGCCGATATCCTTCCGAACACGGAAGGGCTTGACGGAACGCTTCTTTTGAGCGAGTACGAGGGCGGCGAGGACGGCGTCGTTTTCCGGAAACGGGAGAAAGCATCCGTCGCACCGGAGACGCCGGACATTGAACCGGCGGCGCCGGGCGAAGAGAGCGCGGAAGACGGAAGCGGTTCCGAAAGAGCACCGGAAACGGAACAGGACCCCTCGGAAGAGGGAAATACGCCTTCCGGCGGGACGGAGAATCCGCCCGAAGACGAAGAAGAAGCATCGGAAGACGGGGAAGAAGAGGGGTGAATCCTTCTTCATAATTTCGTAAAAACTTCTTGATAAATTCGTACAAAACCTATATCATATAAATGTTGTATCAGCTTTAATCATAAAAATGTTTATATAAGGGGTATTTGCGGAATAAAGGAGGAATTGTTTTGTTAGAGATTTCTACAAATGAATCGGAAGCGGCTGCTAAGATTGTCGTGATCGGCGTCGGCGGCGCAGGAAATAATGCTGTTAACCGCATGGTTGACGAATCCATCGGCGGTGTTGAATTTGTCGGTGTTAATTCGGATAAGCAGGCACTGACGATGTGCAAGGCTCCGGCTGTTCTGCAGATCGGAGAAAAGGTGACGAAAGGACTCGGCTGCGGCGCGAAGCCGGAGATCGGCGAACAGGCGGCCAAGGAGAGCGTGGACGAGCTGAAGCAGCTCATGGTCGGCGCTGACATGGTCTTCGTTACCTGCGGTATGGGCGGCGGCACCGGCACAGGCGCGGCTCCTGTTATCGCTTCCCTCGCAAAAGAGATGGGCATCCTTACGGTCGGCGTTGTGACAAAGCCTTTCCGTTTTGAAGCGAAAGCCCGCATGAACAACGCGATCCAGGGTATTGAAAAACTGAAACAGAACGTGGACACACTGATCGTGATCCCGAACGATAAGTTGCTTGAGATCGTTGACAGACGTACGACGATGCCGGAAGCGCTCAAGAAAGCCGATGAAGTTCTTCAGCAGGCTGTACAGGGCATCACCGATCTTATCAATACGCCGGCACTCATCAACCTCGACTTTGCGGATATCCAGACCGTTATGACCAACGGCGGCGTAGCCCACATCGGCATCGGAACCGCGAAGGGCGACGACAAGGCACTGGAAGCTGTTCAGCAGGCAGTGGAGAGCCCGCTTCTCGAGACGACCATCACGGGTGCGAAGAACGTCATCATCAACATCCGCGGCGACATTTCCCTTATGGACGCCAACGACGCTGCTTCTTACGTTCAGAACCTCACCGGAGAAGAGGCCAACATTATCTTTGGTGCTCTTTATGATGACAGCGATCTCGATGCATGCAGCATCACGGTCATCGCGACCGGTCTGCAGACAGCGGATGATCTGAAGAAGACGTCCCGTCCGTTCGGAACACCGTCCGCAAGCCTCTTCGGCAGCACCGGAGAGATGCGCGCACCCAGCTTCACACCGCAGAGAGCACCGGAAGCGCCGAAAGCTGCTCCGATCCTGCAGCAGCCGGAAGTACAGCCGAACGTCCAGAAAAAAGATATCCAGATTCCGGATTTCCTTCGCAACAGACGGTAAAGACTGAACTGTACCCTTGAGACTGTCCGGAAACGACAGTCTCAGGGGTTTTTCTTTTGTAATAAAACAGGAAGAGAGGAACACTCCGGGAAGTGTTCCGTCTTTTTCGGTCAGGGCGTATCCCTGAAAAGTTAAAAATAAGGGGGAAAGGACATGAAATGTCCCTATTGCGGCAACGATAACACACGCGTCGTGGATTCCAGACCGGTCGATGAGAACACGGCGATCCGGAGAAGACGCCTGTGCGACAGCTGCGGAAAGCGGTTTACTTCCTATGAGAAAGCGGAGACCATTCCGCTCCGGGTCGTCAAGAAGGACCAGATGAGAGAGGAATTCGACCGCTCGAAGATCGAAGCCGGAATCTTGAGAGCCTGCCACAAGAGGCCGATCTCGGCGGAGCAGATCGAAAAAACAGTCGATCAGATCGAAAAAGACGTATATAATAAAGAAGCGAGAGAAATCGAAAGCACGGAGATCGGGGAGATCGTCATGAAGTATCTCCAGGATCTCGATCCGGTCGCTTACGTCCGTTTCGCCAGCGTTTACAGGGAATTCAAGGATGTGGATACGTTCATGAAAGAACTGGAACGGCTGATGAAGACGGGAAAATAAAAAGACTGAAGGAGAATGCTCGATGGACAGAGTTCTGTTGAAACTGAGCGGCGAAGCCCTCGCCGGTTCCGCAAAAAAAGGGCTTGACAATGAGACTGTGCGAAAAGTAGCCCGTCAGGTCAAAGAAATCACGGACGCGGGGATCCGCGTGGGGATCGTCATCGGCGGAGGCAATTTCTGGCGCGGCGATGAGCACGAGGCAGAGATCGAGAGAACCAAGGGCGACCAGATCGGCATGCTGGCGACGGTGATGAACTGCATTTATGTATCGGAAGTCTTCCGGGGAGAAGGGATCGGTACGGAGATCTGCACGCCGTTCGCGATCGGGGCGTTTACGCATCTCTACAGCAAAGACTTTGCGATGAAGGCTCTTTCGGAAGGAAAGGTCGTCTTCTTTGCGGGCGGTACCGGCCATCCGTATTTTTCTACGGATACGGCGACGGTCCTGCGCGCTCTGGAAATTGAAGCGGACACGATCCTCATGGCGAAATCCATCGACGGCGTATACGATAAAGACCCGGCAAAATATGCGGACGCAAAGCGCTTTGACCGGATCACGATCGATGAAGTGGTGAAGAAGGAACTGGGCGTCATTGACGCGGCTGCGGCTGTCATGGTAAAAGAGAACCATATGCCGCTGTTCGTCTTTGACCTGAACGCGGAAAATGCGATCGCGATGGCCGCGAAAGGCCTCGCGGTGGGAACGGAAGTCGTTCCGGATTGATAAAGGAGGCAAAAAAGATGAGTGAAAGAATTGCTGTCTACGAAGAAAAGATGCAGAAATCGATCAGGAGTCTTGAAAATGATCTGCAGGGGATCCGCGCCGGCCGCGCCAATCCGCATGTGCTTGACAAGATCACCGTCAATTATTACGGCGCTCCCACATCGCTCCAACAGGTCGCCAATATTACGATCCCTGAAGCGAGAGTGATCCAGATCCAGCCCTGGGAATCCAAAATGATCAAGGAGATCTCCAAGGCGATCCTGGCATCCGATGTAGGGATCACCCCCGCTGACGACGGCCGCGTGATCCGTCTGGTCTTCCCGGAACTGACCGAGGAACGCCGCAAGAGCCTCGTGAAAGATGTCAAAAAGAAGGGCGAAGGCGCTAAAGTCGCGGTCCGCAATATCCGCCGCGACGGCAATGATATGCTGAAAAAGCTGAAAAAAGAGGGCGTCTCCGAGGACGAAGTGAAGGATCTCGAGGACGAACTGCAGAAGATCTCCGAGAAGTTTGTCAAGGATATTGACAAGATCGTGGAGGAGAAATCCGCGGATATCCTCAAAGTCTGACGGAAACAGAATCCGGAGATCATTCCGGACGCCGGCACAGCCAGAAAAACTTCATACCGGATAAGAGGGAGTAGCAAAACGGCTCAGGCCGGAATTGAGATCGCCAGACCCGGAGCGCTTTCGCCAGCGCGCCCGTATCAATTGAGATTGCAAGACTTTTATCATGACCGGCGCGGTCATGGTAGAAGTCTTTCTTTTATAAGCGCTTTCAGGGGAAAGCGCACATTACAGCATAAGGAGAACATAAAAGCAGTGAAAGTAGTAAGAACAGGGGGACAAAGATGAAATACTTTGCCCTGGGCCTGTTTATTCTCATGTATATCCTCATGATCGCCGTTCCGAGGAAGAGGATCTGGGTGGTCCTTGCCAGCGCGCTCATTTTTATCGTGTCGGGAATCGTCCCCACGAGCGAAGTGATATCCGCGATCAACTGGAACGTCCTTATGATGATCGCCGGTACGATGGTCGTGGTGTACTACTTTATCGAGTCGTCGATGCCGGACCTGATCGCGGATCTGCTCCTCGACAAGGCGAAAAATGTGGCGTGGGTGACGATCTACATGTCGCTTTTCGCGGGACTTGTCTCCGCGTTTATCGACAATGTGGCGACCGTGCTCATGATCGCGCCGGTTGCTCTTGCGATCTGCCGGAAAATGAAGATCTCGCCGGTGCCGATGATCATTTCCATCTCGGTCTCCTCGAATCTGCAGGGCGCTGCTACTCTGGTGGGTGATACGACCTCGATCCTGCTCGGCGATTACGCGAAAATGGACTTTCTCGATTTCTTCTTCATGAACGGGAGACCGGGCATTTTCTTCGCGGTGGAGCTGGGAGCTCTGGCTACCGTTCCGGTGATGCTCTATATTTTCAGGAAAGACAAAGATCCGGTATTTTCCGAGAAGAGGACGGAGGTCAGTTCCTTTGTGCCGACCTCATTTCTGCTCGGTATTGTCGCCACTCTGATCTGCGCGTCGTTCATCCCGGGGAAGCCGGATGAGACCAATGGATTTATCTGTATGGCGTTTGCGACCCTCGCCATGATCTGGAACTTACTGGCCACGGGAAAACTCGCCAATGCGAGGGAAGCTGTCCGCAGTCTTGACCTTGAGACCATCCTTCTCCTCACGGGGCTGTTTATTGCCATTGACGGAATTACCAGGGCGGGCGTCATTGATGACGCCGCTTCCCTGATCGTAAAAGCGGGCGGAAATAACATTTTCCTGCTCTACACGATTATCGTCTGGGGCTCGGTCATTATCTCGGCATTTGTCGATAATATTCCCTATGTCGCCACGATGCTCCCCGTGATCGCCGGCGTCACGAACATGCTTGGGATCGAGCCGTATCTTCTGTATTTCGGCCTTCTGACCGGCGCGACGCTCGGAGGAAACCTCACGCCGATCGGGGCGTCCGCCAATATAACAGCGGTAGGACTCCTCAAAAAGGAAGACTGTGAAGTGTCTTTCTCGGACTTTTTCAGGATCGGCGGAACCTTTACGCTGACAGCGGTCATGGTCGGATATCTGTATATCTGGTTCGTGTGGAAATAGGCCGCAAAGTTCCTAAAAAACGGGTTGACAAATATGCTCGTGTGCCAGTATAATATCACACGTGCGATTCAGAACATAAGGAGGTGTAATCTATGTCGATTTGCCCAAAGAATAAACACTCTAAAGCGAGACGTGACAAAAGAAGAGCAAACTGGAAAATGACCGCTCCGACGCTCGTTAAGTGCGATAAATGCGGCGCCCTTACGATGCCGCACAGAGTCTGCAAAGCATGCGGATCCTACAATAAGCGCGAGATCATCAGCACGGAAGCGTAATCAGCTTGTATCAGAGTATCAGAAATTGACAGCAGATGTGGCTGCCGCCGACTCAACGGCGGCAGCCTTTGTGCGTTAAGGAAAAAAACGGCCGGAAAACCTCTGCCCGGGTTCGGACACGGGGATCGGCCGGGAGGATGATAGCAATGGAGAAGACACTTCGGATCGTCGTCGACGCGATGGGAGGCGACAATTTCCCGCAGGCCCCGGTGGAGGGCGCTGTGCAGGCAGTAAAGGCTTCGGAGGGATTCGAAGTCATTCTGGCAGGAAAGGAAGAGATCCTTACAGAAGAGCTGAAGAAATACGGCTATACAGGAGAACGGATCCGGATCCGGGACTGCCGCGAAGTCATTGAGATGGCGGAACCGCCGGTCCACGCGATCCAGACGAAAAAGGATTCTTCCATCGTAGCTGGCCTTAGCATGCTCCGCAAGGGAGAGGCGGACGCCTTTGTTTCCGCCGGTTCCACGGGTGCCGTCATCGCCGGCGCGCAGGTCATCGTCGGAAGGATCAAAGGGATCCGGAGATCCCCTCTGGCGACACTGATCCCGACCGAAAAAGGGGTCTCTCTTCTGATCGACTGCGGCGCCAATGTCGACGCGAGGCCGGAACAGCTCATTCAGTTCGCGCAGATGGGTTCCATTTATATGGAAAATGTTCTGCACATCAAAGAACCGAGTGTCGGAATCGTTAATATCGGCGCGGAAGATGAAAAAGGCAACGCTCTCGTAAAAGAGACGATCCCGCTGCTCCGGGAGAGAAAAGACATCCGTTTTGTCGGATCCGTGGAGGCGAGAGACATCCCCGCGGGCGGGACGGACGTGATCGTGACGGAAGCATTTACGGGAAATGTGATCCTGAAGATGTATGAGGGCACGGCTTCCATGTTCAAGAGAATGCTGTCCACTACACTGAAATCCTCCGTCCGCGGAATGATCGGCGGGGCGCTTGTAAAGCCTCTCATCAAGAAAGCGCTGAGCGCTTATGACGCCTCTGAGCACGGCGGCGCGCCGCTTCTCGGACTGAAAGGCCTTGTGGTCAAGACCCACGGCAACTCCAAAGCTGCCGAGATCAGGAATTCCATCCTGCAGTGCAGGACTTTCTATGAGGAAAATGTAAACGGAAAGATCGAACAGGCGATCAGCGGCGGAGAAGCATGACGGACCATTCAAAACACAGGATCATTCATAAAGAGCGGATCGGGGAGAAGCGGATTTCCGGCGGGGAGAGAAGCTTCGAAAACGGCTCCCCGGAAGAGATCATCGGATACCGTTTCCGGGATCCGTCGATCCTTCTGGAGGCTTTGACCCATACTTCGTACGCCAATGAACACAGAAAAGAACAGGTCGTCCATAACGAGAGACTGGAATTTCTGGGCGACGCGGTCCTTGAGATCTGTTCGTCAGAGTATCTCTATCTGCAGTACCCCGACAAGCCGGAAGGCGAGATGACCAGAATGCGGGCGAGCATGGTCTGCGAACCCACACTGGCGCTTTGCGCGAGGGAATTCGGTCTGCCGGGATACCTGCTGCTCGGCAGGGGAGAAGAACTGAGCGGCGGAAGAAACCGGGACTCCATCGTTTCCGACGCCCTTGAGGCGCTGATCGGCGCTGTGTATCTGGACGGCGGTTTCGAAGCCGCCCGTACCTTTATACGCCGGTTTATCCTGAATGATATAGAAAACAAGAGACTGTTTGTGGATTCGAAGACCATGCTGCAGGAATACGCGCAGGGCCGGGAAGAGCGTGTGGAATACACGCTGGACCGGGAAGAGGGTCCGGATCACGACAAGCGGTATTATGTGACAGTGCGGATAGGTGAGGAATGCACAGCCTGCGGCGAGGGCCACTCCAAAAAGGCGGCGGAGCAGCAGGCGGCCTATCAGGCGCTTCGACAGCTGAGGGAAGGCTGAAACGAAAATGTATCTGAAGTCGATCGAAGTGCAGGGATTTAAATCCTTCGCACACAAGATGAAATTTGAATTCCACAACGGGATCACCGGGATCGTGGGGCCGAACGGCAGCGGAAAGAGCAACGTCGCCGACGCGGTCCGCTGGGTGCTGGGTGAACAGAGCGCAAAGCAGCTTCGCGGCAGCAATATGCAGGACGTCATTTTTGCCGGCACGGAGCTCCGCAAACCACTGAGCTTTGCCTCGGTCGCCATCACGCTTGACAACCGCGATCATATTCTCCCGGTCAGTTATGAGGAAGTGACGGTCATGCGCCGCCTCTACCGCTCCGGCGAGAGCGAGTATCTTCTGAACGGCACGTCTGTGCGTCTCCGGGATATCCATGAGATGTTCTATGACACCGGCATCGGCAAAGAGGGATACTCGATCATCGGCCAGGGCAGAATTGACCAGATCATCAGCGGCAAGGCGGAGGACCGCCGGGAACTGTTCGATGAAGCGGCGGGAATCGTCAAATTCAAGAGAAGAAAGAACCAGGCCCTGAAAAAGCTGGACTCCGAGCGCCAGAACCTTCTGCGCGTGAGCGACATCCTCCACGAGATCGAGGGGCGTGTCGAGCCGCTCCGGCTGCAGTCCGAGAAGGCGAAAGCGTACCTCGATAAAAAGCAGAAACTCCGGGAGCTGGAGATCAACGTGTTCCTTCTTGAGACCGAGAGAGTCGACAAACAGGTCGGCGACGTCGAGGCGAAGGAGGAGATCGTCCGCGCGGACCTTGAGCAGAAGACGGAGGCGTTTGAGCATACAAGGATCGAGTACGAGACGATCGAGAGGAATATTGAGGAGCTGGACAGCCAGATCCGCGCACTGCACGCCAAAGAAGAGGAAAATGCCCTCTCCCTGCAGGAAAACAGAGGAAAGAGCGAGCTGATCGGCGAACAGATCCGCCGGATGCGGCAGGAAAATGAGAGAGGCCTCTCGAGGCAGGAATACCTTGAGGAGGAGATCGCCCGCCGCACGGAAAATGAAAAGGCGCAGGAAGCGGAAAAAGAAAAAACCGAGGCGGCGCTCCGCGCTGTAACGGACGAAAAGAATGAGAAGGAGACCGCTCTTTCCGCGACGGAAGAGGAGCTCCTGGAAGCACAGGCGGCCTCCGACCGCTTAAAGAGCGAACTGATCGACCTCCTGAACGGGAGAGCGGGCGTCAAAGGCCGGATGCAGCGCTACGACACGCTGCGGGAGCAGATCGATATCCGCAGCAGCGAGATCGCGAGGAAAGAACTCGAACTCGCAAAGAGCGGAGAGGAGCTGAACCAGCTCAAAGAGAGCAGTGAGGACGAACAGAAGGCCGCGGAAAAAGAGGTGGAGGATCTTCGGGAAAAGATCCGGAACGCGGAGGAGACCGTAACCGCTCTCCGCGCGCAGATCGCCGCGGAAAATGAACGCCTCGAAAAGCAGAACCAGACCTATCATCTCGAGGCGTCCCGCCTGGAGTCTCTGAAGAATATCACGGAGCGCTACGAAGGCTACGGCAATGCGATCCAGACGGTCATGGCGAAAAAAGGATCTGTGCCCGGGATCCGCGGCGTTGTGGCGGATCTTATTTCCGTGCCGCAGAAGTATGAGCTCGCGATCGAGACGGCGCTCGGCGGCAGTATCCGGAATATCGTGACGGATAATCAGACGACAGCCCGGTCAATGATCGAGCTCCTGAGAAAGACGAAAGCCGGCAGAGCGACCTTCCTTCCCCTGGACGCGCTCACCGCGAGGGGAAAAGCGCCGGAGGGGCGTGTCCTGAAAGAGCAGGGCGTCATCGGCCTCGCCTCCGAACTTGTGACGGTGGAGCCGGAGTACGCGATCCTGCCGGAATATCTGCTCGGAAGGACCATTGTGATCGACAACATCGATCACGCCATCCGGATCGGGAATCAGTACCATCACAGCCTCTATATGGTCACGCTGGACGGAGATTCTTTTGTTCCGGGCGGATCCATGACAGGCGGCGCCTTTAAAGGAAGAGACAACTTCCTCGGAAGACGCAGAGAGATCGAGGAACTGACGCGGCACACGAAAGAGCTCCGGTCTGCGATCGCAAAAAAACGCGCGGAGATCGAAGAGATGAGAGACCGGCGCGACAGGCTCCGCCTCGAGGCCGCGGAAGACACGGAGAAGCTGCAGGACGCCAGCATTGCCCTCAATACGGTCCTCATGCAGTCGAAACAGGCCGAGGAGAAAGCGGCGGAGATCGAGGAACAGAGAAGGGCGATCGAGAGAGAGAAAGCCGGGATCCGGAAGCAGATCGGGGATATTTCCGAGGAGCGGAAGGAAGTCGGCAAAGAACTCCGGACTTCCGAGGAGAAAGAGCAGGAGCTGAGCCTTGCCTCGGAGAAGCTCACGGAAGAGATCGCGCAGATCGAACAGCGAAGAAACGAAGAAAAGGCAGCCCTTGAGGAGATCCACCTCAAAGAGGCGGAGTACGGCCAGAAGCTGACCTTCATCGGAGAGACCCTGCGGCGCGTCCGCTGGGAGAAGAAAGCGCTCCTTGAGGAGAAAGAGACGCTGCGCGGCGATATGAATGCCAACTCCGGCAATCTTGAAGAAAAAGAGGCGGAGGAGAAGCAGACGGCAGCGGAGATCGAACGCCTTACTGCCCAGGGAGAGAAAAACCGGGCGGAGGAAGAGCGTCTTGGCGGGATCCGCGATAAAATGAAAGAGGAGCACAGAGGGTTCTTTGACCGCAGAGATGTTCTTCAAAGGGAGATCGCGGAGCTCGACAAAGAGCAGTTCCGCCTGAACGCGCAGAAAGAGAAGCTCCTCGAGTCCATCGAGTCCCAGACGTCCTATCTCTGGGAGGAATATGAGCTGACGCCGAGCGAGGCGAAAAAAGAAAAGCGCATTGAAAATACCAGCTACACGGCACTTAAGAAAGAGGCCGGCTCCGTCCGGTCGGCGATCCGGCAGCTCGGCGACGTCAATGTCAACGCCATCGAAGAATACAAAGAGACATCGGAACGCTTTGAATTCCTCCGCACCCAGCACGACGACCTCGTGAAGTCGGAGGAGTCCCTCATCCGGATCATCGGGGAACTGGACACCGGCATGAGACGGCAGTTCAATGAGGAGTTCCAAAAGATCAATGTCGAATTCGACAAGGTCTTCAAGGAACTGTTCGGCGGGGGCAGCGGCACGCTGGTCCTCGAGGAAGGGGAGGATGTGCTTGAGGCGGGCATTTCCATCATCTCCCAGCCGCCCGGAAAGAAACTGCAGAATATGATGCAGCTCTCCGGCGGCGAGAAATCCCTGACAGCCATCGCCCTGCTGTTTGCCATCCAGAACCTGAAACCCTCGCCCTTCTGTCTCCTCGACGAGATCGAAGCGGCGCTTGATGAGGCAAATGTGACCCGCTTTACGAGATATCTGCACAAGCTGACGGAACACACACAGTTTATCGTGATCACCCACAGGAGAGGCACGATGTCCGCGGCGGACCGCCTCTACGGCATTACCATGCAGGAGAAGGGCGTCTCGGCCCTCGTATCCGTCAATCTTGTCAAGGAAGAACTGGACGCGTAACGGCAGCCGTTTCCGGGAAGAAAAAACCGGACGCGCAGCAATAACCAACATCAGGAAGGAATACCATCATGGCCAGCTATTTTGATATTAAGATCGAAGAGCCGGAAGAGGAGAAAAAAGGGTTTTTCGGAAGGCTCGTAAAAGGGCTCGGAAAGACCCGTCAGAATATTGTCGCCGGATTTGACAATGTCTTCGGCGAATATGAGGAGATCGACGACGATTTCTTCGAGGAGCTGGAGGACTATATGGTCATGGGCGATATCGGATCCCAGCTCGCGGAACAGATCATAGAGGATCTGAGATGGAAGATCGAGGACGAGAAGATCCACCGTCCGAGGGACGTCAGAAAACTGCTCATGAACTGCATGAAAGCCCACATGAGAGTCGGACAGACGGATTACCGCTTTGAAAATGAGAAATCCGTCATTTTCGTGATCGGCGTCAACGGCACGGGCAAGACCACGACGGTGGGCAAGCTCGCGGCGAAACTGAAGGCGCAGGGCAAAAAAGTCATTATGGCGGCGGCGGATACGTTCCGCGCGGCGGCTACGGAACAGCTCCGGACATGGTCGGAGAGAGCGGGCGTGGAACTGATCGCCGGGGCCGAAGGCACAGATCCGGCCTCCGTGGTCTACGACGCCGTATCGGCAGCGAAAGCGAGAAATGCCGACGTCCTCATCGTCGATACGGCCGGACGTCTCCATAATAAGAAGAACCTTATGAACGAGCTTCATAAGATGTACACCATCATTGAGAAGGAGTACTCCGACGCGTATCTCGAGACGCTGCTCGTTCTGGACGGCACGACGGGGCAGAACGCCCTCTCTCAGGCGAAGGAATTTTCGGAAGCGGCCAATGTCACAGGCATCGTTCTCACGAAGCTGGACGGAACCGCGAAGGGAGGCATCGCGATCGCGATCCAGTCCCAGATGAACGTGCCGGTCAAATATATCGGCGTCGGGGAATCGCTGGAGGATCTGCAGAAGTTCGATCCGAACGCGTTCGTGGATGCCCTGTTCAGTGACGGAAAGTGATCCGGGGAAAATACAATGAGCAGATGGAGAAACGCGACGCCCGAGGAGGCGGAAAAGATCGAGCGCTCGGCATATATTCAGTACAGAAAAGTCCTCGCGTCGACGCTGAAAACGATCGGTATGATCACGCTGGCCCTGCTTGTGGCGGGAGCCCTCGTGCAGCTGATCGTCCGGCTGATCACCGGGTATAATCCGCACTTCTACGGATTTGTCACATATTATATCGCTATCGCGCTGGGGATGGGAATGGTGGCCTATACCAATTTCGAGCAGGAGAGAAGGATGTACCGGCTGTACCGCGGGATCCGCTATACCGTGGCGAACGGCACCTGTGTTTCCCGGCATGAAAAGAAAGCCGCTTTTCACTACAGCATCAATACCGGCGTGAGATACACGAAAAAGTATTACGCGGCCATTGTCCTTGATGACGGGACAGAGACCGAGGCGGATATTCCGTATCATATCTATACGGAGATCCGCCCCGGTTCAAAACTTCTTTGCCTTCACTCCAACAACGCGCAGGAAGAGGACGAGGTCAATCTGGTCCATATCCTGTGACTGGGAAGAGGACGAGGTCGATCCGGTCCATATCCTGTAACGGTCAGGAGTCGGTGAAAAGATTCTTTTTCGCATTTGTGAGCATCATCTTGATGCGGTTCAGCTGGTTGACTTCGCTCGCGCCGGGATCGTAGTCGATGGCGACGATATTTGCCGAAGGATACTGGCGGCGCACCTCTTTGATCACGCCTTTCCCGACAATGTGATTCGGGAGGCAGCCGAAAGGCTGAATGCAGACGACATTCGGTACGCCCATGTGGAGAAGCTCCAGGATCTCCCCGGTCAGGAACCAGCCTTCACCGGTCTGGTTGCCTATGGAGGTGATCGGCGAAGCGTATTCTGCGAGATTCCGGATATCCGAGGGCGGATCAAAATGTCTGCTTCTTTCGAATTCTTTGATGGCCGCAAGGCGGATGAGCCGGATGAGCCGGATCCCCGCATTGGCTTTCAACGCGTAGCTGCGCTTAAAGCCGAGATGCTCCACCTTGAAATTCGTATTGAAAAAACTGTAACTGAAAAAGTCAACGAGATCCGGTACGACCGCCTCCGCGCCCTCTTTTTCGAGGAGCTCCGCGAGGTGGTTGTTTGCTGTCGGGGAAAACTTGACCAGAATCTCCCCGACGATGCCGACCCGCGGCTTTTTCTCATCCGTGATCGGCAGATTGTCGAAATCGTGAATGATGCTGCGGCAGATCTGATTGTACTTCTTTAGAGAAGGATGTTTTCCCGATACAAATTCAATGCAGCGGTCCTCCCATTTCCTGTGCAGCGCGTTTGCGGATCCCGGTACTTTTTCGTAGGGGCGCATGCGGTAGAGGCAGCGCATCAGGATATCCCCGAACACGACGGACATGATCACGCGCTCCAGAAGATTCAGCGTGATCTTGAAGCCGGGCTGCTTTTCGAGGCCGACGAAGTTGGCGGACAGGACCGGAATATGGCTCATGCCCGCTTTCTCGAGAGCTCTGCGGATAAATGCGATATAGTTGGAAGCGCGGCAGCCGCCTCCGGTCTGGGAAATGATCACGGCGACTTTATTGAGATCGTATTTGCCGGATTCCAGCGCGTCCATGATCTGCCCGACGACGATCAGGGACGGGTAGCAGGCGTCGTTATTGACGTATTTCAGGCCTTTGTCGATCGAGGAGCGGTTGTCATTTCCGAGCACGACGACATTGAATCCGCACGCGTTGACCGCGTGGACGCCGATATTGAAGTGCATCGGAGACATCTGCGGGCAGAGGATCGTATATTTCTCCCGCATCTCCTCGGTAAATACGGCTTTCCGGATGGCGGAGGTCTGTACTTCGGCTGTGATGCCGTGCCGCTCGCGGTCGCCGATCGCGGCGATGAGGGAGCGCACGCGGATCCTGGCAGCGCCCAGATTGCTGACCTCGTCGATCTTGAGGCAGGTGTACAGCTTGTTGCTCTTAAGAAGGATCTCATGTACCTCATCCGTCGTGACGGCGTCGAGGCCGCAGCCGAAGGAATTGAGCTGGATGAGATCAAGGTCTTCCCGTGTCTTTACATAGTTGGCGGCAGCGTACAGTCTTGTGTGGTACATCCACTGGTCATTTACCCGGATCGGCCTTTCGATCGGTGCGAGATGGGAGACGGAATCCTCGGACAGCACCACCATGCCGTAAGTATTGATGAGCTCCGGAATGCCGTGGTTGATCTCCGGATCGATGTGATAGGGGCGCCCCGCGAGAACAATGCCGTGGCGGTGATTCTGTTCCATAAATGCCAGCGCTTTTTCTCCTTCTTTGCGGATATCCTCCCGGGCTGCGTTCAGCTCTTTCCATCCGGCTGTCACAGCCTTTTTGATCTCTTTGGGCGGGATCCAGTACAGAATATCCGTGAGCGCCTTCCGGAGAGTCTCCTCGGATTCAAACGAGAGGAAGGGGTTCAGGAAACGGATCTCCGGATCCCTCAGTTCCTCTACATTATTCTTGATATTTTCCGCGTACGACGTGACGATCGGGCAGTTGTAATGATTGACTGCGTCCGGAAACTCCATTCTCTCGTAGGGCACGCAGGGATAGAACAGGAAGCGGACGCCCTGCTGCAGGAGCCATTCCACGTGTCCGTGCGCGAGTTTTGCCGGGTAGCACTCCGACTCGCTGGGGATCGACTCGATGCCGAGCTCGTAGATCCGGCGCGAGGAGACGGGCGACAGGACGACGCGGTAGCCGAGAGCGGTGAAGAAGGTGTGCCAGAACGGGTAGTCCTCGTACATGTTCAGAACTCTCGGGATGCCGATCTCTCCCCGCACGGCTTTTTCCGGTGGAAGAGGCTCATAGCCGAAGATCCTCTCCATTTTGTATTCGTAGAGGTTCGGGAGATTGTCCTTGTTCTTTTTGAGGCCGAGCCCCCGCTCGCAGCGGTTGCCGGAGATGAATTTACGTCCGTCGGAGAACCGGTTGACCGTCAGGCGGCAGCGGTTGGTGCAGCCCCTGCAGCGGGTCATGGACGTGGAATACGTGAAGGCGTTGATCTCTTCGAGGGAGAGCATCGTGGTGGGCACGCATTCCTCATAGCGTTCGCGGGCGATGAGCGCCGCGCCGAATGCACCCATGATGCCGGCGATATCCGGCCGGATCACCTCGCAGCCGGCGATCTTTTCAAAAGCGCGGAGGACGGCGTCATTGTAGAATGTGCCGCCCTGGACGACGATATTTTTCCCCAGTTCCGAGGCGTCAGAGACCTTAATGACTTTATAGAGTGCATTTTTGATGACAGAGTAAGCGAGACCGGCGGAAATATCGGCGACGGACGCGCCTTCTTTCTGGGCCTGCTTGACTTTGGAATTCATGAAGACCGTACAGCGGGTGCCGAGGTCGATGGGGTGCGCCGCGAACAGAGCCGCCTGGGCGAAATCCTGCACGGTGTAGCTCAGGGACTGGGCAAAATTCTCGATAAATGATCCGCACCCGGACGAACATGCCTCGTTGAGCTGGACATCGTCGACGCTGTGGTTCTTGATCGTGATGCATTTCATATCCTGCCCGCCGATATCGAGCACACAGTCGACGTCGGGGTTGAAGAAGGCGGCCGCGTAATAATGCGACACGGTCTCCACTTCGCCTTCATCCAGCATGAGGGCGGATTTGATCAGTGCTTCCCCGTAACCCGTGGAACAGGAGCGCACGATGACGGCATCTTCCGGCATATGCGCGTAGGTTTCCTGAATCGCTCGGATGGAAGTTGCAAGGGGATCGCCCTGGTTATTATCGTAAAAAGAATATAAAAGAGACCCATCCTCCGCGATCAGAGCGGTCTTCGTAGTGGTAGAGCCCGCGTCGATGCCTAGGAAGCATTTTCCGTGATAGGAGGACAGATCGGATTTCTTTATTTTGTACTGATCCTGCCGCGCCCGGAACGCCTCATAGGCTGCGTCATCCGGGAACAGAGGCTCCATGCGCGCGACTTCAAATTCCAGTTTGATCGGCACGGAGAGACGCTCATAAAGCTTTTCCAGGGAGAGCGGATCAGCGTCCGGAAGAGCGCTCATAGCGGAGCCGAAGGCAGCAAAAAGATGGGAGTCTTCCGGCTCGATGGAGTGTTCTTCATCCAGTTTCAGTGTGCGCTTGAATGTTTCGCGGAGCTGGTCCAGGAAATGCAGCGGACCGCCCAGAAATGCCACATAGCCGCGGATCGGCTTGCCGCAGGCGAGGCCGGAGATCGTCTGATTGACGACGGCCTGGAAAATGGAGGCGGCCAGGTCCTCCTTGGTCGCGCCCTCGTTGATGAGCGGCTGAATGTCTGTCTT
>SVDL01000003.1 GCA_015057835.1 Lachnospiraceae bacterium | reverse complement strand
TCTTCGTAATCGACCGTCCCGTATTTGCCGCGGATGTCCATGAATTCGCCTCTGCCGTCCGACCCGGTCGGGTTGCAGAAAATGACAAAGTACCCTTTCCCGGCCCAATACTGCATTTCGTGATAAAAGACCGGGCCGTATACGGTCTTCGGACCGCCGTGAATGTCGAAAATGACCGGGTATTTCTTTGCCGGGTCATAATCCATGGGCTTCAGCACAAAACCATGGATTTCATATTCGCCCCGGTCCACATTCAGGATTTCCGGTTTTGCGACATATCTGCCCCGCACGGCGGCATCGTTGAAGGAGCTGATTTTTGTGAGATTCGCGGCTTTCAGGAGGTAAAGTTCCTGCCCTCTCATCTCAAGAAGCGCGCTCATCAGGACCTGCCCGTTTCTCACATCAAAGCATTCGACCGAACCCGGCTGATCAGAAACTGCCGAGATCTCACCGTCTTCGAGTTTATAGAGGCCGGCACTGTCAAAACGGGTAGAGATAAAGTAGCACACATCCCCGTCCATACGGAGCGCCTTTCCCCTGTCATAGCGGATATCTGTGCCCACCGAAGAGCCGATGGCTTCCCCGTACGTCTTGTAAAGTGAAATATCACCGTTCTCCGGATTCAGCTTATAGAAATCCACATCCGTATTCAGCCCGTACTTCTTGTCCGAAGCCAGCACAAGAAGGAAGCTCTTTCCAATCGCGAATCCATTGATTTCAAATCTATCCGAGCAGGAAACCAGACCGATCTCCGTGTCATCGCGCAGATCCATCCGGCACAGAGAAGCCGTTCCGTCCAGTTTCAGCCTCGGTTCCACCGGCGTTTTAAGGTAATAGACGGTCTTACCGTCCGGGCCGAGTTCCGCTCCGGTGATATTTTCATTTAACCCTGTCAGGCAGTGCAGCGCTTTTTTCTTAGCGTCATAATAGAACAGGGATTCATACGCACCTTTCGTATATGTCGCTCCGTTCCACCACCAGGGAACCTGGGTGATCTCCTCGTAGTCGGCATTTTCCTTCGCATACTGCTTCCAGACCGCCGTTTTCTTCCGGTCGCCGGTGTACAGATCCTCAAATCCCGGCAATGTCTGGCCGAGGAGGAGCAAGTCGCCATTTTCCAGCGGAAGAACTTTGGAAACGGGAATCGGGAAGGTATAGGCGAGTTCCGCCTCTCCGCCGTCCAGGGAGATCTTATAATAGCGGCTCGTGAGATCCGGCTCTTTGGCGTCCGCTTTCTCCTCCCGCATGCCGGGGAAAAGGAGCGTATTTTCATCGAGATACTGGAAACTCCGCTCTTTTCCGCCGTTCGTCAGCTTTTTTATTTTCCCGTCTTTTCGCACGTAAATGCAGCTGCGGTAGTCATTTTTCTTCTGATCCGCAGTCGTAACAACAAAGCAGGCGCTTTTTCCTTCCGGGGAAAAGGTGACATTTGACAAAAATTTAAAGCGGCAGAAATCGTCGATTGCAATCGGTTTCATGTTTTGCATTCTCCTCTATACGAAAAAGATCTTTCGGTAAGTTGTAAATCTGTCTGCAGCATTTATAATCAAATTATATCATTTTTGATATATTCTCCAAGATGGCTAGCGGCCCTGTTGAAGGCCATTCATTTACAGATAACGGCGGATTCTATCATAGATCCTCTGAAAATCAACACAGCATTCCCCGCCGTAGATCAGCACCGGCACAGAATCCTTAAATGTATATTTCTCCGGAAATGCATCATTTTCAAGGTCATAGCTTATAATCTGCAGTTTGTCCGGATCCACGATCCAGTATTCCCGCACACCGGCATACCGGTACTTATTCAGCTTCCGGAACATGTCGTGCGCGCGGCTTGATGGCGAGAGGATCTCCGTCACGAAATCCGGCGCTCCTTCGATTCTTTTTCTGGTGATCTGATCGCCGTGGCAGATGATGAATACATCCGGCTGAACCATCGTTCTGTCATCTCTGTCCAGTCTTACGTCGCAAGGGGCAATAAACACTTCACACTCCGGATGTGCTTCCGCACAGGAGGCCAGCTGAAGATATAACTGTGGAAGAATGATCTGATGCACCGGTGTCGGAGCCGCCATATCATAGAAGATGCCGTCGATCAGCTCCACCCTTCTTTCGTCAGGAAGCGCATAATAATCATCGATCGTATATTCCCCCTGATCCGGATCTTTTTCAGCAGTATTACCTGCATTATACTTCACGGCAGGCTCCATAAGCATCCTGTCCCGCAGAACCTTCTCGAGGGCCAAAATCGTATCATAACGCGGCGTTTTCGTAATTCCGGCAAATACTTTCTGCACGGTTCCGATGGGCACGCCGGAAAGCTTCGCGATTCTCTCGTTGGACAGTCCCAGTTCTTTTTTTCGCTCTTTCATTTCCTGCAGAGTCATGACGCATTTCCCTCCATCGCAGCCGCAATCAACGCAGTTACTTTCTCTGCTTCTACCCTATCATATATTCATCCGAATTTCAACCGTAAAATTCCATTATTGGAATTATTATGGTTATATTATATATGGTATGTTTGTCCGTTTCTAATCCATTTTCGACTCCGGCAAGCAATAATAAAGCATATAAAAACTGCCGTCCGGAATGATTATCCATACGGCAGTTCTTTATTATATCTGTATTTAATCAGCTGGGCCTGGGAGAACTTTCCCCGTTGGCGCCTTATTTTCTGCCGCCTTCCATGAACGTGGTCCGATCGTACCACGCCGGGAGGATCATAGGCATGAGTTCGTCCGCGTCGACGGCCTCCAGATACTGGAGATTCGTGATGAGGAGGTTGTTCTCCGCATACGCGCCGCCGCAGATGGTGTTGATCGGGAGGCAGCCCCACGGATCATCCAGGCTGGAGTTGAGTTCCAGTTTCGTGACCGTGCCCGGGACCCAGGAGTCGTATTTGTATTTGACGACGTTGCGGATCAAGGCGGTGTTGGTGAAGCGCCATTTGCCCTCTTCATCCGGCAGGCGGTCGAAGTGGAAGTAGTAGCCCGAGCCCGCGGTCTCTTTGCCGGCTGCCGGCGCCTGGTAAAGCATGTGGGTCAGCGGGTGGTTGTAGGCGCCCAGTTCCATTTCCACATTTACGATCTGCGCGCCGCGGCGGACGACGCCGACCTCAACTTTTGTGCCGTTTTTGCGGATGACAAATTCCGACCCGAGTTTCTTCGGGATCGCGGAGTTGTCGCGGCCGAGCTGCGTCGCCATTTCCGCGCCGTCTCCGCCGAGCAGCAGACTGATCGGATACATGCCGAGCTGGCCCTTGTAGGTGCAGTACACGCCGAGGATCGTCTCATAATAGTTGTCCGCGAAGCTCGGTTCCTTGATGTGGCATACCGAGAGCGTCACGACCGGAATGGAGAACGGCTCCAGAGGTTTCGGCAGGATCGCGCGGATCGCGGCCGGATCGGTGAGGTACGCAAGGTAAATGCCTTCCTGCTTGTCCATAGCCGATATTTTCGCGAAATTCGCCGCCTCTTCTTTGGAAATGACAAAGCTCGGCGCCGCTTTCTTAAATAACGACGCGCCGACCTCGTAACCGGTGCGGGTCGCCGGGGCTATGACGCCGTCCTGAATGGCGGAGCCCACCAGTTTCACCGGGATGCCCTTCTCCTCAAGACCTGCTTTCAGCGACTGGTCCGGTTTGTAGCCGAGCGAAAGGACGACTGCGTCCGCTTCGATCTTCTTATCTTCCTTCGTGTCGACATTTTCGACAATAACGCCATCCGGTGTGATCTCCTTCAGCGCGTGGCCGAGCGCCCAGGCGACGTCCATCTTGCGGAGTCTCGACATGATATCGAGGACGTTGTTCTTGTAGGCATTTGTCCCGGCGGCTTTCAGCATATCGACAAATGTAACTTTGCAGCCCTTCGCGCCGAGGAATTCGCCCGTCTCAAGACCTGTGAGGCCGGCGCCGATCATGGCGACGGATTTGCCGGCAATATCCTTCTTTCCGGTCAGCACTTCGTCGATCAGATATACATTTTCGCCTTCAATGCCCGGAATGGATTTCGGAACGATGGATTTCGAGCCTGTCGCAAGGACGACTGCATCCGGTTTCATTGCCGCGATCTCTTCCACGGTCGCTTCTTTGCCGAGCTGTACATTGACGCCAAGCCTGCCGAAGCTGTCGCGGTAGTAGTCCGCGATCCATTCCATTCTCTCTTTGAGCGGCGGGAGTTTCGCCAGATTGACGGTGCCGCCGAGGGTCTCCTGACGGTCGATAAGAGTGACTTTTACGCCCCTCTTCGCCAGCGTTTCCGCTGCAGACATGCCGCCCGGGCCGCCGCCGACAACGACGGCTTTGTGGCCGCAGGTATCCGGTTCAAGATCGCCATAGCGGTATTCGTTGCAGGTCAGCGGATTGACCGCGCACTCAAGAGGCAGTCCCTGCGCGTTGAGTCCCATGAGGGTCTCGAAGCAGCGCAGGCAGTTAATGCATTTCTTCAGCTCGCTCTCTCTGCCTTCCTGTACTTTAATGCCCCATTCCGGATCGGCCAGCCAGCTTCTGCCCATGCCGACGAAGTCCACGATTCCATTTTCCAGAAATGCTTCCGCAACCGCCGGTTCACGGATGGAGGACACGGCGATGACCGGAAGATTCACATTGTCGCGCACTGCTTTAACAAAGTCTTTTCTCCAGCCCTGCGGGAAAGAGATCGGTTCAACAGCCATAAGGCCTGTCTCATAAAGGGCGCAGCTGACGTCGACAAAGTCGATTCCCGCCGCTTCCATCGTCTTCACGATCCGGATACCGTCCTCGATATGGATATAATCTTCCGTGACGCCGATCGTGTTCAGGAATTCATCGACGGAAACACGGCAGCCGAGCGGATAGTCTTTGCCGCATTTATTCCGGATGTCTTCGATGATCTCGAGAACGATGCGCATGCGGTTTTCGAAGCTGCCGCCATACTCATCGGTTCTCTTATTGGTATAGGGGGACAGGAACTGCTGCAGCAGATACCCGTGCGCGCAGTGCAGCTCCACACCGTCAATACCGGCTTTTTTGCAGCGGAGCGCCGCGTCGCCGAACTGATCGACCAGCTCGTGGATCTCATCGAGGGTCATCGGCCGAGTCTCCTGTTTGGAGACATTGCACATGCGGTCGGACGCCGATACGCAGGGCTGTCCGCCGATCAGGGACGATACGCCCTCGCGGCCCGGATGGTGCAGCTGTATAAATATCTTCGACCCGTATTTGTGTACTGTAGATGCCAGTTTCGCAAGCGACGGAATGTGCTTATCGCTCGTCGCCGAAAGCTGCCGGAACATGCCCGCGCCGGTCTTCTCGTTGACCCGGCAGATCTCCGGCATGATGAGTCCGCAGCCTCCTTTTGCCCTCGCCTCGAAATAAGCCAGCATGGCCGGTCCCGCCGTGCCGTCCAGTTCCGCAAGATTCGTGCCCATCGGCGTCATGACAAGTCTGTTCTTGATCTCGACGTTGCCGATGCGGCCTTTCTCAAACAACTTCTCGTACATGGTGAATCTCCTTTCTTCAGCAGTTGGACATTTGCCAGATATTGTGCTCTTGTTTTGTGCATATCTTCTGTTAATTTCTGACGTTATCCGTTCATTACAGGAAATATTATACAAAAATTAGCAAAAAAATACTACCGGAAGCGATGATATTTGCTTCCGGCAGTAATCTTTTTCGAGGCCAGCGGGGACGGTTCTCTTTGGCCCCGCCGGCTCCTTACAGTTCCAGCTTCTCCTTCAGTTCATTCGCGATGTCGAACGCGCTGTACAGAATCGGAATCTCATAGGTCTCCTCTTTGCTGTGCTGCGGATCCCAGACCTGCGCGACAAACGGATTCTTTCTCGCGATCGCCGGATAGTTCCAGGATTTTCTGAGACATTCCGGGCACCAGTGACCGCCGTGCAGGACGGAGTTGACGGACGCCCTGAAGCTGTGGCCGAAGGCGCATTTCCAGGCGACCGGTTTGTCGATGTCGGCTCCCGGCGCCTCATCCTCGAAGCTGCCTCCGCGGAATTCCGCTGCCTTCTGAAGGTCTTCCTTCGTCTGCGCAGCGAGACCTTTCTCCTCGTCATAGCCGTGATCCAGCAGGACCACCGGTTCTTCCGGCGCGTGATGGAATTCGACCGGACGCTCTTTGTTCATCTCTTCTTCCGAGCCGAAGAAAGCGTTGATCCAGTCGGTCTCATGATTCTCTTTCATCCAGAGCGTACCCATGCGCTTCTTCCCGATCTCGAGGTTGTGCGCCTTCATGCCTTCCGCGTTCGGGATCATCGCGGCAATCATCGGATTCTTCATCATCCGCTCGATCTCACCGGACACGCCTGCCCAGTACGCCTCTGCCGGGATGCAGCGGAAGTGCAGGTACTGATCGAGAACATCCGAATCGGTGTAATACTGGCCGTGGAAATTGAACTTCGCGAGGAGATTCAGATCCATCGTATCTTTGTACTCGATGCCCATCGGCTTCAGGGATTTCTCCGCAAGTTCCCACGCGGCGAGACGGTAGCCCTTGCCGCTGCTCAGGTTATATGCCCTGCGCCAGAAGCTCTCGTCGACCCAGTCTTCACAGAGATTCGCCATGCAGATGCCGGACTCGATGGAAGTGCTCCACTCGAGAACGTTGTTCGCCGGCTGATGGAAAATGATCGGTTCCTCACCCGCACCTTCCGCGCTCGGATGCTGGCCGGTCTGGCGGATCGAGACCCAGTACTTCAGTCCGCTCGCAAACAGCGCTGCTTCTGAAAATACCTTCGAGAGCGCATAGTAGTCATGGATCGACGGAACGAGCGGATCGCCAATGCGTCCGAAATGCACCGGCTCGAGGCGGCTTCCGGTCATCGCGACGGTTCCGACATACGCGAAATGCACTTTATCCGGATCCGGCTGTTCCTTGATGGCCTTGATAATATTCAGCGTCGAACCAATGTTTGTGTACAGGGTCTTCTCCGGATAGGCGTCCGCCGCCGGGGAGACCATCGCGCCGATGTGGAGAACGTAATCCGCGCCGTCGACGCATTTTTTGATCGTGTCATAATCCGACATATCGCCCCAGACGACTTCGAGGGCCGGGCAGCGGTATTTCTTAAGAAGATTCTTATTTTTGTCGGACGGACGGGCAAGAATGCGTGTCCTGAAGCGGTTGCTGCGGGAGAGAAGCTGTTTCATCGTCTCCTGTCCCATCGTGCCGGTCGCGCCGGTCACGAAAACGACCTTCTTCGGGCGGAGCGCATAAGCGTGTTCCGCCGGATCATCAAATTTAAGAGCCGCGTCAAATCCCTCTCTCGTCGCGTTCAGCGCTCTGCGCGCGCCGGCTGCATCTCCGATCTCAAAGTATGCGACGCCGTTTTCGTAGCAGGCTTCTTCCAGCGCAGCCGTACTGCGTTTCTTCGAGCCCACTGCCATAACGGCGAAATCGCACGGATAGCTGACTTTTTCGCCGTCTTTTTCGCCGATGACCGCGCCGTCTTCGATTTCTTTCACAGTCACGCCGGTCACCGGGACAATGCCCGCCATGTATACGTTTTCATTGACACAGATCTTTCTCGGGTCACCGAGATCCGCGCAGATCTCCGGAAGCATTTCGAGAACGGTGACTTTGCAGCCCTTCTCCGCCAGGAATTCCGCCGTCTCCACGCCGACCATGCCGCCGCCGATGACGACCGCATTTCCGGAAACGGATGCTTTTCCGTTCAGGACATCGTGGGAATTGACGACGAATTCTTTATCAAAGCCCGGAACCTTCACGATGACCGGCTCTGCGCCGATCGCGCAGATCACGGTGTGCGGTTTCATTTCCGCGATCATCTCCGGTGTGACGGGTGTATTGAGACGAATATCCACACCCATGCGCTCCGCCTGTTTCGCCATGAGAAGAACGGCCGCTTTCATTTCCGCTTTGCGGGGAGCTTCGCCTGCTGTCACGAACTGACCGCCGAGTTTGCCGGATGCTTCGCACAGGATCGGATTGTGGCCGCGCTTTTTGAGTGTGATCGCCGCTTCCAGACCGCCGATTCCGCCGCCCGCAACGAGTACGGTCTCCGGCTTTTCGGTCTTTGTGATCACGCATTCCGCCTCCCGGCCGACCGCCGGATTGCGGAGGCAGGTGATGTGTTCCACGTCCACATTGGCAAAGCAGTCGTAGCAGCCCTGGTCACAGCCGACGCAGTAGTCGACGTCTTCGACGCGTCCTTCGCGGACTTTATTGACAAAGTCGGGATCTGCAAGCTGCGCACGGCCCATGACGACCATGTCCACTTTGTCTTCTTCGAGGATCTTCTCCGCGAGCTGCGCGGTATTGATGCGGCCGACGCCGATGGTCAGCATGCCGGTCTCCTCACGGATCCGTGCGGCGTTGTCAATATTGAAGCCCTGCGGAAGATCCACCGGCGGAACTTCGAATTTCAGGCCGGCGGAGAGGATGTTGCCGCGGGAGACGTCCAGAACGTCAACACCGGCTTCTCCTGCCATCCTGCAGAACGCGATGACTTCTTCAATCGTGAGCCCGCCCTCGAGATAGTCGTCGTGTGCGTCAATACGCATGAAGAGCGGCATACCCTCGGGGATATTTTCACGGATCGCGCGGATGCACATCAGCGGGAATTTTGCGCGGTTTTCAAGGCTTCCGCCAAATTCATCGGTTCTGTGGTTGATGCCGCCCGACAGGAACGAATGCGGCAGATAGGTGTGCGCGCAGTGGAATTCTACGCAGTCAAATCCCGCCTCTACAGCACGTTTTGCCGCTGCACCATAGCACTGCGCTATCTCTTCGATCTGTTCTTTTACGATGCCCGGAATCGTGATCTCCGGCGCGACCGGCATATCGGAAGCCACCAGGATCTGCGCGGTCTGATCCATGCCGACGGCAAGGGATCCCTGCCACAGCTGGATGCCTGCATTTCCGCCCGCTTCGTGGATCGCGTCTGTCAGTTTTTTGAGTCCCGGAATGTATTTGTCTTCACTGATAGACAGGAAATGTCTCGGGGCACTGGGTGTATGAACACTCGCCACCTCTACGATATTGAGGCCGGAACCGCCTTTTACACGCGCTACATGGTAGTCGATCAGCTTATCGGTCACGTAGCTGTCATTTCCTGAAAATTTCGTTCCCATCGCCGGAAGAATGATCCGGTGAGGAAGTTCCATATCCTTGATCTTGATCGGGGAAAACAGTTTATCGAACATACATCCTCCTTTTTGCGCCGGCGGTCTCCTTTTCCTGCCGGCAGGTTCTGCGGAAAGCCTCTTTCCTGCTCTTCTTTTCCGGACACTCCCGGAATCTTCTTTTTAAAGAATAACGCGTGCATTTGATGAACCCGCAAGAAGAGAAGATTTCACAAAAATGGAAGGATTGATTTAGAAAATCTGACAGATAATTCCGCTGTTTTTCTGATAATTGTCCTGAAAATGCTCCCAATACAAATCCGGGTTATTGAAAAACCTTACAGTTAACTGTACACTATGAATGAAACCGATACCGTCCGGGAGGTGATCCGAGTTGAAGCTTCGCGATATTTGTGAAAAAACAGCTGTTTCCAAGCGCAATATTCACTTCTACATAAAAGAAGGTCTGCTCGTCCCGAAGCAGGATCCAGAGAACGGATATTATGATTTTTCGGAAAATGACTGCCTCCGTCTTACCCTCATCCGGAATCTCCGGTCCGCGGGTTTCTCACTGGCGCAGATCCGTGCTCTGCTCACGAACCCCTCTACTTCCGTCTATTACATGAATCTGCGTCTTCGCGAACTGAAGGCGGAACACAGCCGGATTGAACAGCTGGAAGAAGCCATCAGCTACATTCAGCAGAATCTGCCTCTTCATCCCGGTCTTCCTTCATTGATCAGACTGCTTGAAAATGCCGGTCTGCCGGAAGTATCCGCAGAAAGCGCGCAGAATACCCTTGATTTTGAAGAATCCGATTCCGATCTTGTAAACCGGTACCTCTGGGAGGTCTTCATGCCGGAGGGACCGCTTTCCGATTATCAGGAATTTCTGTGGAGCAAAGTGAATCATTTCTCCTCCGGCAGCTGCGCAGAGGACTACCGTCTTCTCAGCAGGACACTGCACGGGTTTACAGATGATCAGATTACTGCGTATTTTTCCGGAAACCGGAAGCTGCATGAAGAGGTCATTTTCCTTGAACCGTCTGAATATGTCTCTTATGCAGAGAAAATGAAAACCTCGATCCGGCATTTCCTGGTCCATCCGCAGTCTGTCCGGAGATGGCGCATGCAGTATACCTCTCTGACAGCCCCCTCCGCAAGGCTCTATGACAGTGAAATAGCCCGCACGATGGATGAGCTCAGTCCGACTTTTGCCGCTTACAGAGTCCATGTTCACGCGGTGTGTGATCTGGTCTATGACTGGCTGCACAGCGCGGAAGGCCAGGATACTCTGTCGCTCATGAAGAAAACGCTTGAAGGTTGTTTTGATATCGACCACTGCTCGCACGGGGAACTGCAGGCGATGATCTCGTTTTGAACTGCTGATCATTCACTGCTCACAGGAATAGCCGCAGGCGGTGATCTCGTTCTGACATATTGATATCATTCATCGCTCACATGCGCAGCTGCAGGCGATGATGTCGTTCAAAAAAGAAAGGTTTCTTTTCATCTTCCGTGTGTTATAATGCAGAAAAGAAAACAGAGGTAAACGAAAATGAAACAATGTATGGATCCTGAAAATCTTCACCGCCGTCTCGCCAAGATCATGGGACAGGTCAAAGCGATCGACCGAATGGTCGAGGAAGATGTCCCCTGTGAGGACGTCCTTTCGCAGATCAATGCGGCAAAATCCGCCCTTAACAAAGTCGGACAGATCATTCTGGAGGGACACATCAACCACTGCATCCGGGATGCCGTGGCAAACGGCGACGAAGCGGAGATCGCAAACTTCACCAAGGCGATCGAGAGATTTGCCAATATGCAGTGACGGATTCCGTTTTCCTGAAACATTTTCATAAAGATTCTTTCTCCGGGGCTTTGTTTAGTCCCGGAGTTTTTTATTCCGTTTTTGTTCCATATCTATTCCCGCTTCTGTTACATTTCTATTCTTGTTTCTATTTCATAGCGCATCGCTCTTTCATAGTTCACTGATATTTCACAGTTGTTCCCTTGACATCCTATACCCCTATAGGTACAAAAAATTAAAGGAGGCACAGGATTGTTTTAAACAAAAGAAGGGCTGTCCCATTCGGAAGGAACAGCCTCAGCTAAACAGAGTCATTTGGAAAATATCAACAGCCGCTTACCTGCCTGAAAAAAGGATGATAAGCGGCTGCTGTGTTTTTCATGACGCCTTTGAAACCCGTCTCAGAGTTCATGATAGTAAGGGCAGATATTCTCATAATGTCCGTCCTTCATCCGGAACCCGCCCGGAATGGTGCCGAGCTGTACAAATCCAAGCCTCTCATAGAGATGGCGCGCGTGAATATTGGATTCCACGACCGCATTGAACTGCATGGCACGGAATCCGTATTCTTTTGCCATTTTCAGGCAGTCTTTGACGAGCATTTCCCCGACGTGAAGTCCCCGGCAGGAAGAGCGGACGGCGTAGCTTGCGTTGGCAATATGCCCGCAGCGGCCGATATTGTTGGGATGCAGAATGTACAAGCCGACGACTGTACCGGCTTTCAGACCTGCTCCTGTGCCAGCCTCCGGGCCTGCTTCTGTACCGGGTTTCGGACAGGCTTCCATAACGTCGCACGCTTCCGTTTCCGCGACGCCGCAGTAAGTCTGCGCTCCGAAGAATGCTGCACCGGTCTCTCCGTCAAGCAGTTCCTCCTGCGGGAAGGCGATGCCGTCCTCTACGACTTCATTCCAGATTTCATTCATCGCCGGAATATCTTTTTCTGTAAATGCTCTGATTTTCATTTTTGCTGCACTCTCTTCTCTGCAATACAATCGGCGTTATGATGGCTGTTATGCCCGTGAAACCGGCAGAATCCGGCTGCCGGTCACGCCGGCGTTGCCTGCGCCGTCAGCTTGATCTCGAACAGGATCCCCTCCGAAGTGTGTCCGAAGCGGTTTTCCTCTTCCGTGATGCTGATATTCGGCTCCCCCTCTATTCCGAGAAGCTTCGCTCTCCTGCGGATCATGCGTGTGATCACTTCTTTTCCGAAGGCGACAGCTTCTTCCTGCTGGTCATTCTCGAACCGGTGCTGCTTTCCGTTCTCATAGACGATAAATCCCGTAAAGTCAGCTCCCATATATTCTGCCTTGACGATCAGTTCACACTCGGCGATCACACGGCTGGCTGCGGCACCGACGGCATTGGCGACGCCCGCATGCGGCGGGATCACCGCGCGGGTGCCGAGAAGTTTTGCGACCCGCGGCAGGAAAACGTGAATGGGGGCACCGACGCCGATCAGCGGATATTCCGTCCACAGCGCCATGACAGCATCCTTTTTCTTTGTGCCTCCCGGTCTTTCCGCGGCGTTCTTCTCCGCGCCTTCCGGATTCTCCGCCTTTTCCTTCTCTCTGGCTTTTGCCTGCTCATAGAAGCAGTCCAGCATGGGCTTCAGATGTTCTTCCGACTGCCACGCTTTCTCTTTCGGGAACTGCTGCTGCAGGATCACACGGCCGATGCTGCGGTACATTCTCCGGCAGACCATGTCATAGACAAGATCCGGTACCTGTTCGACAGGGGTCCGGATATTCGGAATGAGACAGTTCAGTGCGGCTCTCGCCGCCGCCCCGTCATAAAGTGTGAAATCCCCTTTGAGGATCATCATGTCGGTGGGCGTTAAGCCGCTCTTGATAATGACGCCGTCCTCTTCCAGCCGGTCGGTCTTCATGAGCTTGGGATAAAGATGCAGCCGGTCTGCAAGCTCCATCGTGATCAGCGGCTTCTCTTTCAGTTCCCGGCAGATCCGCTGCTCATATTCCGTATAACCGGCTTTTCCGGAGATATCCCGGAGCAGAACATAATACTCATGGATCCAGCAGGCAGAAGCTCTCCGCTGCGAAGCCAGATCCTCCAGTTCCGGTACCACGTAGTCATACTGGGAAGCGAGGACAGAGAGCGGGATCACCCGCACGGTGTCAAGGTACAGCTGATCGTCCTTAAAGCGGACTGCGCTGTCGCCTCCGAGACCGACGGTGTCCACATAGAGCCCTTTCACCATCGTTTTCCACTGGCCGATCCTGATGCCGTCCTTCGCAGCGACCGGGAACTTATCCCGGACGATCGCGATATCCGTCGTCGTACCGCCCATATCGACGATAATGCCGTCCTCTTCCCCTGCAAGTTCGCATCCGCCGACCACGGAGGCCGCCGGTCCGCAGAGGATCGTCTCCACCGGGAACATTTTCGCGGTCTCCTCGGGCATCATTGTGCCGTTCGAACGCACGATCGTCATCGGGATCTGCAGATTTCTCTGCTCCATGACGTGCCGCACCGCCTTCATGAAGTCAGTAATGATCGGGATCAGACGGGCATTCAGCATGGTTCCCGCGCAGGTCTTGAGTATGTCCACCTCATTGGATATGTCAAATGAGATCGTGATCGGAAGGTCGAGCTCCTCCCCGAGGATCTTCTGGGCGGTCAGCTCGAAACGGCCGCCGTTGGCTCTCGGGTGCTTCTGAACAATGCCGATGGAGTCGCAGTCCGCAAAATACTCGGGTGCTCTTCTCCTCAGGTCTTCCCAGTCCGGATCAAAAGGATTGGAATACAGACGCTCCACTTTTGCGTCCAGAATGATAAACCGCGTCCTGTCCTTGAGTCCGTAGGACGCGTAAATATCCTTCAGATGGTCCATCAGGCCCTCATCGAACCCGATCATAAGCAGTTTTGCGCGCGCTCCCTTATTTTCAAGGCACGCGTTTGTCGCGAGCGTGGTGGAAAGCGAGATCATTTCCGCTCTCTGAATCAGCTCTTCCGGCAGTGTATCCAGCGCATTGGCAATGCCGATCTCAAGATTCTGCTTAGTAGTCAGTGCTTTGCCGGCGGCAAGGATCTCTTTCGTGTCAAAATCATAAATGACAGCGTCCGTACAGGTTCCGCCCGTATCGATTCCTATTCCAAGCATAGAGCTCCTTCATCCTCTTTTGGCTGCTGTCTTGACCGGTCAGCTCCGCACACGCTTCGAGTCAGAAAAGGCGCTGCCGAAGCAGCGCCTCGCAGGTTCAAAAGTACTTGTTATTTTATCAGATTCCGAGCAGTTCGCTGTATACCGCCAGCGCTCCGTCCGTCTCATGGGCAAGGACACGTTTTGCAAGGACTTTGCCGAGCTGAACGCCTTCCTGATCGAAGCTGTTCAGGTTCCACAGGAAGCCCTGGAACATGACCTTGTTTTCGAAGTGAGCAAGCAGCGCGCCGAGAGACTTCGGTGTGAGCTGTTCACCGATGATGATGCTGGAGGGACGGCCGCCGTCAAAGTATTTATTGCGGTCTTCGTCGTCTTTACCGCAGGCAAACGCGACGATCTGCGCAGCGACATTGGCGCCGAGCTTCTGCTGGCTCGTGCTGCCCTGGATGACGACATCCGTGCCGAGCTGGCTCTTTCTGAATCCGACAAACTGCAGCGGGACAATGTTGGTTCCCTGATGCAGAAGCTGATAGAAAGAGTGCTGTCCGTTGGTGCCGGGCTCACCGAAAATGACCGGGCCAGTCGGATAATCCACCGGCTCCCCGTAACGGTTCACGGATTTGCCGTTCGATTCCATATCCAGCTGCTGGAGATGGGCCGGGAAGCGGGAAAGTGCCTGCGAATAAGGCAGCACTGCCGTCGCCGGATAGCCGAGAACATTTCTCTCATACACGCCGATCAGGGCATCGAGCATGGACGGGTTTTTGCAGATATCGGTTTCTTTTGCCGTCGCGTCCGCTTCCGCCGCACCATCCAGGAACTCCGCGAATACGTCAGACCCGAAGGCAAGCGAGAGCACCGCTCCGCCGACCGCCGATGTGGAGGAATAGCGTCCGCCGATATAATCATCCATGAAGAACGCCGCGAGATAGTCCGCGCTCTTCGCAAGCGGGGAAGTCTCGCTCGTGACGGCGATCATGTGCTTCGAAGGATCCAGTCCTGCCTTTGTCAGAGCGTCTTTTACGAAGGATTCATTTGTCAGCGTCTCCAGCGTCGTTCCGGATTTGGACACCAGAATGAAGACTGCGTGCGCCGCGTCAACACCGTTCAGGACACCCGCGGCGTCATCCGGGTCCACGTTGCTGATGAATTTGGCTTCCATCTTGAAATGGCCGGTCTTTTTCGCCCAGTTTTCAAGAGCAATATACATCGCTCTCGGGCCGAGGTCGCTGCCGCCGATGCCGATCTGTACGGCCTGTGTGAATTTCTCGCCTTTTTCATTGGCGATCTCACCGCTGTGCACTTTTTCGGCAAATGCGGCGATCTTCTCCTGCTGCTCCACATAAAAGGCGCGTTTGTCAACGCCGTCAGCGACGACGGCATTTCCCTGCTGTCCTCTCGTGAGCTGATGAAGGACGAGACGTTTTTCGCCCGTATTGATCATTTCACCGTTATATAAAGCTTCATATTTCTCGTTCAGCTGCGCCTCTTTCGCAAGCGCTGCAAGCGCTGCCAGAATGTCATCGTCGACCGCTTTTGCGGCAAAGTTGTATGCCAGGCCGCCCGCCATCGGCACGCAGTAGTTCTTTACGCGCTCCGCGCCGTTTTCCCCGGACATTACTTCTTTCAGGCATACTTTCTTACATTCTTTCACTTTTTCAAAGGACGCCAGCTCACTCAGATTTTTCCACGCTATCATTTTCCTTTTCCTCTTCTAAAATGATCTCCCAAACATCGTGTTCCATCTATGATGCAATATTATTGCAGTACTGTTTTGCGGACAGCCGTGCTGCTGTCCCCGAAGCCCGCTTCAGACTTCCCAGCTTCCGAGATATTCTTTCTGGACCTCAGTCAGTGTATCGATCTCATAGCCCATCGCTTTAAGTTTTCTCGTCGCGACGACTTTGTCGATCTCCGCCGGCACGGCGATCGTCATATCCCCGGGTTCTCTCTTCTCGCGGTGTTCGGCAAGATATGCCGCACAGAGCGACTGGATCGCGAAGCTCATGTCCATGATCTCCGCGGGATGGCCGTCCCCTGCCGCGAGATTGACAAGACGTCCCTCTCCGATGACATTCACCGATTTTCCGTTTTCAAGGTAATACCCGATGATATTGTCTCTTCTCACCTCGGTCCGGACAGCGGCATTTTCCAGCTCTTCCATGTTGACTTCCACATTGAAGTGGCCGGCATTGCACAGGATCGCGCCGTCTTTCATTTTCAGGATGTGCTCCATCGTGATGACGTCTCTGCACCCTGTTACAGTTACGAAAATATCACCGATCGGTGCCGCCTCTTCCATTTTCAGCACGCCGTACCCGTCCATGACCGCCTCACAGGCCTTGATCGGATCGATCTCTGTGACAAATACATGCGCCCCGAGCGCTTTCGCGCGCATCGCCACGCCTTTGCCGCACCAGCCGTAGCCGGAAACGATTACGTTTTTACCCGCAACGATGAGATTCGTCGTCTTGTTGATGGCGTTCCAGACGGACTGACCCGTGCCGTAACGGTTGTCGAACAGGAATTTGCACTGCGCATTATTGACGAGCATCATCGGGAATTTCAGCTCTTTTTCGCGGTTCATCGCGATCAGGCGGATGATGCCGGTCGTCGTCTCCTCGCAGCCGCCGATGACGCCCGGAATGAGGTCTGTGTAATCCTTATGCATCATATTGACGAGGTCGCCGCCGTCGTCGATGATGATGTTGGGCCCCACTTCCAGAACACGGCTCAGGTGATGGCTGTATTCTTCCGGTGTCGAAGCGTGCCACGCATAGACATGTACGCCGCGGGATGCCAGTCCCGCCGCCACGTCATCCTGCGTGGAGAGCGGATTGCTTCCGGTCGCGTAGACGTCCGCGCCGCCGCTCTGAAATACGGTCGCGAGATATGCCGTCTTAGCTTCCAGATGGATCGACATCGCGACCTTCAGGCCTTCGAACGGTCTCGTCTTCTTAAAATCCTCTTCGATGCTTCTCAGCACCGGCATGTGATCGTATACCCAGTCGATCTTCCGGTTTCCGGACGGCGCGAGCGAAGCGTCGCGGATCTCGTTATCCATATAAAATCCTCCTGCATAATAATTATTTCTATTGGCTCAGAATTTATCTGTGATCTTCGCGATCTCGAATCGGAGCCGCTCCTCATCGATCGTCAGCAGTTCCTTATCCTTCATGACGAGCTTCCCGTCAATGATCGAATCCGTCACTTCCATTCCCGTTGCAGAATACACCAGCGCCGAGGAAATGTCAAAATTCGGCAGCATATTCGGGGCGTTCTCATCGATCAGGATGAGATCAGCCTTTTTACCCTCTCCGATCTTTCCGAGGCAGTCCCCGAAGCCTGCTGCCCGTGCGCCGTTTTCCGTGGCGATCTTCAGCGTTTCTTTCGCGCTGAGCACAACGGATTCCTGTTCGACACCCTTCTGCATAAGGGACAGAAGGTGCATAGCAGTGAACATGTTCTGGGTGTTGTCACTTGCTGCGCCGTCGGTGCCGAGAGCGACGTCGATTCCTTCCCGCAGCATCCGCGCGACAGGCGCGAAGCCGTTGGCGAGCTTTGCGTTGCTGGCCGGATTGGTCACAACATGCACATTTGGCCTTGCAAGAAGTTTATAATCTTCGTCGGCAAGCCAGACGCAGTGCGCCAGCGTGATCTCATGATCAAGCAGTCCCAGTCTGTCAAAATACTGCACCGGCGTACAGCCGTGCTCCTTCAGGCAGTCGTTATACTCCTGCTTTGTCTCTGACAGGTGGGCTGTAATAGGAAGACCTTTCTCCTTCGCGGCGTCGAGAACAAACCGGAGAACATCCTCACTGCAGGTATAGATCGCGTGAGCAGCCACCATAAATGTCGCATTGGAGCCCAGCTCCTTTGCGTACTCCATGCTCTCCTGCGCTTCCCTCCAGCGACGGACGACGCCCTCTTCCGTGCGCACGGTTCCTACCAGACCTCTGGAAATAACCGGGCGGATCCCCGCATCCTTTGCAGCCTTTACGCAGCTTGATGTAAACATCTGCTGGTCGAGAAATGCCGTCGTGCCGGTTCGGATCATCTCCGCAAAGTTGAGCATATCCCCCCAGTAGCACTGCTCCGCCGTGAGGTAGTCCTCAATCGGCAGGATCCTCTCAAACAGCCAGGTCTGGAACGGGACGTCATCCGCAAAATTGCGGAACAGCGACATATAAACATGCGTGTGGGCATTGATAAGACCCGGCATCAGCGTTTTGTGCGACGCATCGATCACCGTGTCCGCCCGGAATCCTTCCGGGGAGCGGCCGATGCCGGCGATGGTATTTCCCTCTATATAAACGTCTTTCCGTGTTTTTCTGTCATCATATAAAAGATGAGCGTTTTTGATACAGATTCCCATTTCCGTTTCTCCACTGATGCCTTTAATCCCTGTATTCGTATTTGTCGATAAACTCGATCAGCTCGTCCAGCATTTTCCCGACTTCCTTCTTCGGACGGTCCTTCATTGTATTGACCAGCTTCCACAGCCGTCTCGTCTCCGTGATCAGTCTTCCGTAGACCGATACCGGATTCCGGATCATAGCCGGGTTCGGCGCCTCTATGCCGCCGACAGCCGCCGCTGTTCCGGTCTGCTCTGCATGAGTCTTCTGCGTGACCGCATCGATCGTATCCTTTTTCTCTTTTACGATCGGGATGCCGGCGGGATTTTCGACAAATTCGCCCGCGATGAGGTCAAATACCGCTCCCGAGAAGGGCGCCACCGCGTCATAGCCGAGTTTTTCGCCGAGAAGAGCGGCGAAGGTATCACAGACCGAATCCTCGCCGTGGACCACAAATACCTTCTTCGGTTTTTCCTTCAATGCGCCGGCCCAGGCAAGCAGTCCGTCCTGATCCGCATGTCCGGAAATGCCGGGGAGCTCGCAGATCTCCGCAGCCGCCGTCACGGATTCGCCGAACAGTTTCACTTCGTCCGCTCCGTCAATGAGCGCTCTTCCCAGTGTTCCCTGCGCCTGATAGCCGACGAACAGGATCGTCGATTCCGGTCTCCAGAGATTGTGTTTCAGGTGGTGCTTGATGCGGCCCGCCTCGCACATGCCGCTGGCGGAAAGAATGACCTTCGGTTCCAGATCCGTATTGATCGCCTTGGAATCGTCCGAGGTGATGGACAGCTTCAGCCCCGGGAAACCGATCGGGTTGATTCCCTTCTCGACAAGAGCTTTCGCGTCGTCGTCATAGCAGTCCATGCTGTGTTTCGTGAAGATCGTCGTGGCTTCATTTGCCAGAGGACTGTCCACGACTACGGTAAAGCCGTCATGTCCGGTGATCCTCTTCTCTTCTTTGATCTGGCGGATGAAATACAGCATTTCCTGGGTCCTGCCCACCGCAAAGGAAGGAATGACCACATTTCCGCCCCGGTCAAGAGTCTTCTGGATGATCGGCGTCAGCTCATCGACATAGTCCACGCTCCGGTCGTGGAGCCGGTCACCGTAAGTGGATTCGATCAGCAGATAATCCGCGCTCTCCACGGTCTGCGGGTCCCGTAAGATCGGCTGATCGTAATTTCCGAGGTCTCCCGAGAAGACCAGCTTGACTTCTTTGTCCCCCTCGGTCACCCACACTTCGATGCAGGCGGATCCGAGAAGATGTCCCACATCCGTGTAGCGGACTTTTACCCCGTCCAGGATCTCCGTGACCGTCCCGTATTCTCTGGGAACGAAATGTTCAATGACAGCCATGGCATCCTGCATCGTGTAGATCGGCTCATAGGGCGCTTTCCCCTGCCGCTGGCCTTTCCGGTTTCTCCACTCCGCTTCAAATTCCTGAATGTGCGCGCTGTCGCGGAGCATGATATCGCACAGATCGCAGGTCGCCTTCGTGGCGTAGATCTTTCCCTGGAATCCCTGCGCATGCATGAGAGGCAGCAGTCCGGAGTGGTCGATGTGGGCGTGGGTGACCAGGATCGCGTCGATATCGGACGGCTTGCAGGGCAGATCGGCATTTTCATAAAGATCTTTTCCCTGTTCCATACCTCTGTCGATCATGATCCAGTGATTGTTTGTCTCGATAATGTGGCAGCTTCCGGTCACTTCATGATCCGCGCCGATAAAATGCAGTAACATAATGGTCCTCCTTTATGCAGGCTCCTGCCTTTGGCAGGCATCCGGGATCTCCGGTTTTGACACATTCCGCGAATTGTTATAGAATAGCGCAGGAATGTACTCTGAAACACGAGGTATAACCTATGAAAAAAATCGTACTTACCGGCGGCGGTACCGCCGGACATGTCACTCCCAATATCGCTCTCATGCCGCGTCTTAAAGAGATGGGGTTTGAAATCAGCTACATCGGTTCTTACAACGGCATGGAAAAAGAACTGATTGAAGAAACAGGCATCCCTTATTACGGAATTGCTTCCGGAAAACTTCGCCGGTATTTTTCCTGGCAGAACTTTTCCGATCCGTTCCGCGTCCAGAAGGGCTATCACGAAGCGGTCGCTCTTCTTAAGAAACTGCAGCCGGATATCGTATTTTCCAAAGGCGGCTTTGTCTCCGTGCCGGTCGTCGGTGCCGCAAGGCACCTGCACATCCCGGTCATCATCCACGAATCGGATATGACGCCGGGTCTTGCAAACAAACTGTCCTTCAGTGCCGCGACGAAGATCTGCTGCAATTTCCCGGAAACACTGAAGACGCTTCCGGAAGGAAAAGCCGTTCTTTCCGGTTCCCCGATCCGCGCGGAGCTTCTGCACGGGAGCCGTGAGGAAGCGCTGAAATTTACCGGCCTTGACGGTGAAAAACCGGTGCTCATGATCGTCGGCGGGTCCCTCGGAGCCGTGGCAGTCAACAACGCTGTGCGGGCGGCACTTCCGCAGCTGCTCGAAACCTTTGATATCGTCCACCTCTGCGGCAAGGGAAAACTCGACGAATCCCTGACCGGGACACCGGGCTATCTCCAGTACGAATACATCAGCAAAGAAATGGCGGATCTCTTCGCTCTCGCGGACGTGGTGATCTCAAGAGCCGGTGCCAACGCCATCTGCGAACTGGCCGCTCTCGCGATTCCGAATCTTCTCATCCCGCTCTCTGCTGCGGCAAGCCGCGGCGACCAGATCCTCAACGCCCGTTCTTTTGAGAAACAGGGGTATTCCGTCGTCCTCGAAGAGGAGCAGGTGAACAGCGAGCTTCTGGTCAGCACCGTAAAAGATCTGTACGACAACCGTCAGCAGTACATCGACGCGATGCGCTCGGGCTCCCACTCGGACGGCGTCCGCGTGATCACAGATCTGATCGCGGAGCTGTGCGGCTGATCTTACGTATTCATTATTGATATTTTCCAGACGGTTCGGATCTCCGGACCGTCTGTTTTACTGTCCGGCTTTTTATAAATTCTCTCAGATCTTCACTTTTGCGAGGATCTCTTCTTTATCCTCATCGGTCAGCGTTCCCGGCGTCCAGCCGATGACCTCTTCTTTCCCCTCGTATCTCGGAATCAGATGCATATGGAAATGAAATACGGTCTGCCCTGCCGTGAGCCCGTTGTTCTGGATCACATTCAGGCCGTCCGCTTCGAGTCCCTTCACAAGTCCCGCCGCGGCTTTTTTTGCCACCGCCATTGCCTTGCCGAGCAGTTCGTCCGGCATCTCGTAAATATTTGCGTAATGCGCTTTCGGAAGCACCAGCGAGTGCCCCTTCGAGCCGGGGCCGAGATCCAGGATCACCCGGAAATCCTCATCTTCATACAGGGTTGCGGCCGGAATCTCTCCGTTTGCGATCTTACAAAAAATGCAGTCTCCCATTGCGTTACCTCCAGACTGTTAGATTACATGAACAGTATACCATTTCTGCTCCGAAGAGTCGATGTAAATCAGCTCTGAGCAGTAAATGCATTCTCCCCTCCAACGTCTCTTTTTCTGTACAGAAGCAGGGAAATAAGAAATCCCGCGATCATGCCTCCGATATGCGCCCCGTTCGCGACGCCGCCGGACGCAAATCCGAAATAGATGGACAGGGCGGCGTATATAAGGAGACGGCGGATCGACATCCCGGGGATCCTTCCCTTATTCGCGATCAGCACCCAGATCAGTCCGCCGAGGACGGCAAAGACCGCCCCGGACGCCCCGACTGCCACGACCGGCTCGCCTCTCCGGAGACTCAGAGCATATTCCGCAGCACTCCCTGCGATGCCTCCCAGGAAATAGATCAGCATATATTTCACCGGGCCGGCTTCATTTTCAAGCATGGCGCCGAGGGCGAACAGCGTGATCATGTTGTTCATTAGATGCCGTATGCCGGAGTGCAGGAACATGCAGGACAAAAGCCTCCACCACGCCCCTTCCTCGACATACGGAGTATAAAGAGCGCCCCAGCGGATCAGAACATCCGAAGATTCTGTGGGGCCGAAGACCGTGACGAACAAAAACCAGAGGACATTGGCCGCGATCAGAAACCCGGTCACCGATTTTAAATTTTCCAGTTCCGAATTATGTCTATACGCATCCATATGTTTATTGTAACACATGGATTGACATTTTCCCCAATAAATCCTGCGGCAGATTCGTATATCATTCCGACTGGACGGAGGGGCCGTCTCTGTCGTATGATAGCACTACTTCTTCCCGGGGCGGTTCCGCCGGGGAAAACCATTCTCATCTTATTCCAAAAAGGGTGCGGGGCACTTCTTTCCATTCTGCGAGGTATCTATGACCGTTCTATCTCACTGCATGCTCTTCGGAGCGGCTGTCTCAGCGTTATCCGATCTTTCCACGGACAGGATCCCGAATATCGTCTGCGTTTCTCTTCTGGGCACATCCTGGGTCCTCCGGGCATTCTATCCTTTTGCCGCGGCGCTTCCCGGCGGTATTCTCACCGGCACGGCGGGATCCGTACCGGCTGTTTCATCCGTCCTCTCTGTTTTCGCCCCTTCGGGACAGGCCTTCGTCGCCGGAACCCTCTCCTGGGCGGGGGGCGCGGCTGTACCGCTGCTCCTCTATCCCCTCTTTCAATTCCGTCTCCTCGGAGCCGGGGACATAAAGCTCCTCATGAGCCTCGGAAGTTTTCTCCAGCCTTCCGCCTCCTGGAAACTTCTGTGCCTCAGCTTTCTGGCCGGCGCCCTGTTCTCGCTTCTCCGCCTGCTCCTCCGATGCCTGCTCTGCGGAAAGCGGTTCCGTTTCTCCGATAAAATTCATTTCTCCGTACCCGTCTTTGCCGCCGTTCTTCTGCTCACAGGAGGTGAACTGTTTTGCGTATCATGACTGTATTGGATTCCGAGCGCTCCTACACGGAGTCTTTCGCGAGAATGCTCTCCCGGGAGAAAGCATTTCCGTATGAAGTGCACGCCTTCACGGACCCTTCGGGGCTCACCGATTTTCTGAAATCAAAACACGCCGCGCTGTCTCTCATCGCGGAAAAAGATTATACTTCGGAAATGTCCTCCCTGCCCTCGGACCGGATCGTCATTCTGAAAGAGGACCGGAAGAATCCCGAGTGTGAACGTCTTCCGGGAATCCGGAAATACCAGCCTTTTCCGGCCGTTCTGCAGGAGATCCTTCTTTACGCCGACGCGACGGCACTTGCTCTCATGGAGGAACAGACGTCCTCCCGCTCGCAGATCATAGGCGTCGGAAGCCCGGTGAGAAGATGCGGCAATACGCTGTTTTCCCTGGCTCTCGCGAGGCTTCTTGCGGACACGCGGCCGACTCTGTTCGTCACCGCGGATCCCTGCAGCGGTCTCTCCCGCCTTTTCCGCGGAAAAGTGCCCGGTTCTCTGACGGATCTTCTGTACGATCTGGGAGCCTCTCCGGACGGCTCCGTCCGGGATCTCCGGGAGCTGACGGTCTCCGCCGGGCCTCTCCGGATCCTCTCCCCGTTTGCCCTGATCCAGGACGCTCTCGATCTCACCACCGAAGACCTGTCTTCTCTTTTTAAATGCTTCTGCCGGTGCCGTTTTGAGACGATCGTTTTTGACGCCGGTCTTTTCATCTATGATCCGGTCCCTCTCGTGCGGATGTGCGCGCATTTCTATATGCCGACGCTCCCCGATCCCGTCTCCTCGGGAAAACTGTCGGAGTTCGTCGACAGCCTCACATCCAGCCGCCAGGATGATATTCTCGACTGCATCACACAGGTGCGGCTCCCTCTCTCTGCTGAAATTCCGGCGGCGGAGGACCTGCCGGACCGGCTGCTGTCCCTTCCCGTCTCCTCCTACGCGATGAAGATCATCCGAAAGGACCGCCTGTGAGATACCGTTCCGACCCCGGGATCTTCGGACAGCTCCGGACCCGCCTGATCGAAGAACTCGCCGCCCTGGGAGACCCCGATGACGAGTCCGTGAGAACCGCGATACGGAAGCTCCTCTCGGTAGACCGCACGCTGCCCCCTCTTTCGGTATCGGCCAGAAAAACCCTGGAACAGCAGCTCTTCAAATCGATCCGCAGGCTGGACATCCTGCAGGAACTGCTCGATGACCCCTCTGTAACGGAGATCATGGTCAACGGTCCCGACAATATCTTCTTTGAACGGGGCGGCGTTCTGCAGCGATGGGAGAAGACATTTTCCGGACCCGAAAAGCTCGAGGACGTCATCCGGCAGATCGCCGGCCGCTGCAACCGCGTCATCAATGAGAGCAGTCCCATCGTGGATGCCCGTCTTCCGGACGGAAGCCGCGTGAACGCCGTCATAGCGCCGGCAGCCCTGAACGGGCCGATCCTCACGATCCGGCGCTTCCCGGACGTCCCCATCACCGTCCGGCAGCTGATCCGGCTGAATTCTCTGACGGAGGAGGCCGCTCATTTTCTTAAAAATGCGGTCGCGGCCGGCTACTCGATCCTGATCTCCGGCGGCACTTCGGCGGGAAAGACGACTTTTCTCAACGCCCTCTCCCGTTTTATTCCCTCCTCCGAAAGGATCATCACCATCGAAGACAACGCTGAGCTGCAGATCCAGGGCATCGCCAATCTTGTGAGGCTGGAGGCCAAAAATGCCAACATGACGGGTGACACCGAAGTGACGATCCGCGATCTCATCCGGAGCGCTCTGCGCATGCGGCCGGACCGGATCATCGTCGGAGAGGTCCGCGGCGCGGAGGCTGTCGACATGCTCCAGGCCATGAATACGGGGCACGACGGTTCCATGTCCACACTTCACGCCAATTCCGCCTCTGACGCGCTGTCCCGCCTCGAGACGATGGTCCTGACAGGATTTCCTCTCCCGCTTCCCGCGATCCGCCGGCAGATCGTCTCCGGTGTCGACCTCATCGTCCACCTGGGACGGCTCCCGGATCACACGCGGCACGTCCTCGAAATCTCCGAGATGAACCGCGAAGAGGAAAAAATGCCCCTGCACCCCATCTTTCGATGGGATTATGAGCGGGACCGCCTGGTGCGGTGCGGAGAGCTCCTTAGAACGGAAAAACTGCGAAGGGCCGGGATCCGGCCTTCCGGGTCAAAGAACGGTGCGGCAGCAGGCAAAAAGCAGACCTCCGGAGCAAACAGCAATGAAAACTGATTATACGACTTATCAATTCACGCCCCGGGAGAAACTCCTGTGTCTTGGGGAAGGGCTGCTGGCCGCAGTATTGGCTGCCTTTCTGTTCTATGACTGCCCGGCTGCCGTCGTCCCTCTTCTTGCCTTTATACCGTTTCTTTTCCGCTATAAGAAACAACAGCGGATCCGGGAGAGAAAAGCCCTTCTGCGGGACGGGCTCCGGGAGCTGCTCAGCGCTCTTCTGTTTTCTTTCCGGGCGGGGCGGTCCGCGGAGACTGCATTTGCGGAAGCCGGCCGGTCGGTCCGGGATTCTCTCTGGGAACGCCATCCTCTGAGCGCGGAATGGGACATTCTCGTAAGACACCTCCGGCTCGGCGAAGCGCCGGAAGCGCTCCTGTCCGATCTTGCCCGCCGCTCCGGCGTCGAGGAAATGGAAGATCTCGCTTCGGTATTTGCCGCAGCCCGCCGCTCCGGCGGAAACATGGCGGATCTTATGGAATCCGCGGCGAAAAGACTCACGGATGCTATTGATACGCAGCGCGAGATCGAGAGCGCTGTTGCCGCGAAGAAGGCGGAGAACCGGGTCATGTCCGTTATGCCCTGCGCGATCATTCTCTACATGCGCCTGTGTTCTCCCGGCTACCTGGACACCTTGTACGGGACGCTACCGGGGATCCTCGTCATGACGCTCTGCCTCGGGGCATACGCCGGGGCGGTTCTTCTCGGGGAGCGTATCCTGCGGATTGAACTGTAAATATGTCGGCTATCAAAACGCATTGACCGCAGAAGCCCATCGATCAGGAAAGCATCTCAATCCAAGAAAGTGAGTGGACCTTCTAAATGAAAAAGTACCTGATGAACCGATCTGTCCGAAAGGCACTTCTCCTGTTCGCGGCCGGAGTTCTGCTCACGTTCCTCACAGCGTTCCGGGAATACCGCTCGGATACGCTCCGGGAAGGCTATATTCTCCGGGAAGAGGCCGGAGGAGAGCCCTTCGAGGCGGAAGCGCGCGCCAAAACGGACAGTTCTTCTCACACCCTTCTTATTCCGGTCGCGCCCCGCCTTCTTTCGGAGGAAGAAGCGGACGCCCTTCTTGCCGCTGCGGAGGAGGACCTGAACAGCTTCCTTTTCTCGGAACGGGATCCGGACCGGATCACTGCTCCTCTGCCGCTCCCGGAGACTCTGGAAAACGGGCTTGTCGGCATCGTCTGGACTTCCGACAGGCCGGATCTTCTCCGATGGGACGGCTCGCTCGGAGAACAGATTCCGGAAACAGGAGCTCCTGTCACGCTGACTGCCGAACTCTCCGTGCAGGGACGCATCCGCACAGCGGTCTATTCTCTCAGCGTTTACCCGGAACAGTTCACCGGTGAAAAACGCTTTGAGAAAGAAGTCCTGGATGCAGTCCGCCGTTCCGAGGACCGCACGGAAGACAGAGTGTTTCTTCCGGATACGGTGGAAGGGAAAGCTGTCCGCTGGTCCCGCCCCTTCTCCGGAACACCGGTTCTGATCCTGCTGCTCTGTACAGCCTGCGCCGTATTATCGGTATTTGCTGCAAAAAGCAGAGAAACGGAAGCGCAGAAGAAGAAAGAAGAAGCTATGATGCTGGACTACCCGTCTGTCACAGGAAAGCTGGTCCTGCTTCTGCACGCAGGCCTCAGCGCCCGGTCCGCGATCGGAAAAATCGCGCTCGACTACGGAAAGACCCTGGAAAGCAGCGCAAAAATCCGCCCCGGCTACGAAGAATTTGTCACCATGTACCGGGATATGAACCGGGGCGTCACGGAAATCGAGGCGTACCGCGGACTCGCCCGCCGCACCGCGCTGCCGTCTTACAGGACGCTTTCCGCATTGCTTGCCCAGAACCTCACCAAGGGAAGCCGGACTCTCCTCGAGGTTCTCGATAAGGAGGCCGGGAACGCGTGGGAGGAGCGTAGAAAGCGCGCCCGCATAAACGGAGAACAGGCCAGCCTGAAGCTCCTCTTCCCCATGATGATCATGCTCGGGATCGTTCTCGTGATCATGATCGTTCCCGCCTTTATGACATTGTACTGAAAGGAGGTGTTTCCATGAATGATCTGACCCGTTTTATAACGGAGGAAGACGGCATTACCACAGTGGAGGTGATCCTCATCCTGCTCGTTCTCATCGCGCTGGTCCTCATTTTCAAAAAAGAGCTGACCGGTCTTGTCAATTCCATTCTCTCTAAAGCCGTAAAACAGGCCAACCAGGTCTGATCCCGGCAGCATCACCACGGAGGCACGTCCTTATGCGAAAAGGAAGTATTACCGTTTTTCTGTCCCTGACCCTGATCCCCCTTCTTTCCCTGCTCCTCGCCTCTCTCTTTTCCGTCCGGATCGCGGCCTGCCGCGCCGTCAGCGCCCTGGCTGCCGATGAGGCTGTCTTCTCTCTGTTCTCAGAGTATGACCGCGATCTGTTTGAACGATATCACCTGTTTTTTCTCGACGGGGGCCTGGATACCGGAAGCCCGGCTTTTTCCGCACACATCCGCTTTCTGAAGGATTCGGCGGATCCTGTTCTCCATCCCGGCAAAGGGCGTCCTTTCGCGTCCGGCACGACGCCTCTCACCCTGGAACTGGAATCGTGCGAACTGACCGGATACACTTCCGCATCGGAACAGAACGGCAGGGTCCTGGCAGCGCAGGCAGTAGAATTCATGAAGCATACTCTCGGCATACAGGGCGTGCAGCTCCTTCTGGAACAGCCGGGCTCCCCGTCCGGTCAGGAGCTCTCCGGCAATATCGGCGGCAGCGTTCTTTCTTCCGATCTCCATTCGGAAATGTCAAAGATCAAAAATGAGGCAGCTGTCCGAAACACCGAAACGGGATCCCCGGAAAGCGGCAGTGCTCCCCCGGGCTCCCAAAATCCCGCCGGATCCGTCCCGGAAGATTTTGAAAATCCCATCGAAACGGTCTCCGGTTTTCAGAAACATTCCCTGCTCTCTCTGGTCCTGCCCTCCGGCGCGCAGGTCTCGGAGCGGACGCTGGACCTCTCCGCCCTTCCGTCCGGAAGAACACCGGCGCCGAGTCTCGGCATCATTTCCCTTCCGCCCGCCATTTCCGGCACGGACCGGCTCTTATTTGACGAATACGCCCTGCAGCACTGCGGCTGCTTTACTGCCGGGCAGGACGGCGCGCTCTCATACGGCGCCGAATATCTCCTCTCCGGAAAATCCTCCGATCAGGCCAATCTGACGGCTGTTGTCCGTTCCCTTCTTGTTCTGCGGACCGGTGTCAACGCGGCGGCGATCCTTGCGGATGCCTCCCTGAAGGCGCAGGCCTCGGAAGCTGCGCTCATGATCGCGTCCGCACTGGCTGTCCCGGAATTCCAGCCGGCTGTGGAGGCACTGCTGATCGCGGCCTGGGCGTGGTGCGAGAGCATTGTCGATCTCAGGGCTCTCCTCGCCGGAAAGAGGACCGCCCTCGTCAAAGACGCTTCTTCCTGGCAGGTTTCGGTCGCCAACATCCCGAGACTGCTTGCAAAAGACAGTTCTTTTGTCAAAGACCAGCCGGGAGGGATCGATTACAGAGGGTATCTCCGGATCCTGCTTCTCTCCAAAAAACAGGATCTTCTGCAGAAAAGACTCCTCGACCTGATCGAATCTACGATCCGCAATATCTGCGGGCGCCCGTCTTTCCGGATCGATCTGTGCATCGATACCGCGGAAGCGGAGTTTTCGGTACGGGCGGAAAATATATACGTACTCACCACAAAACAGCAATATTCCTACAGAGAGGAGGTGTAACGGCATGCTTTCCCGCGGACGAAACCCGTTGACCCTTACCTTTTTAAAAATTTGTTCTTTTCGATCAGTGCCTCATGATTCCCCTTCTCTTTATCCCCCGAAGAGAAATATTATTATCCGCGGGAAGGCATTCCGCTGCCCCTCCTCTCTCACTGTCGAGTGTGCGCTTGTTCTCCCTCTTTTTTTGATGGCAGTACTGGTCATGCTCTCCGCCGTCGATCTCGTCGGCTCTCTCCCGGCGGAAAACATGAAGCTTTCCAACCGGGCGAGAAAGCTGGCTTCCTACGCCGGTGCCGCCGATACGGAAGGGTCCGAATGGATCGATCTGATCTCGTCCGTTAAGCCGGCAATACACTTTTCCGCCCTCCCCACCCTCGCCGTCCGGGCGGAAGCCCGGGCAAGAGTCCGCGCCTGGACAGGCTTCGTCTCATCGGACTTTCAGAGCGGAGAGGGGGAAAGCGGCTCCCCGGAGACAGTCTACGTGTCCGATTATGAATCCGTCTATCACACCCACGAGGACTGCTCCCACCTCGATCTGACCATAATAAAGACGGATACGGCTTCCGTAGGTTCCCTGCGGAACGCTTACGGAAAGCGCTATAAAAAGTGTGAGGGCTTTCCGGCGGGATACACCGGGACAGTCTATGTATCGGCAAAAGGGGACTGCTATTATCCCTCCCCGGACTACGCCGGACTCTCCAGGCATGTACACATCGTCACTTCCGAAGATACCGGCGGCCTGCCCCTGTGCAGCCGCTGCGCGGAGAGGGATCATGCGGCCTGAAGTGATCCTCGCTCTTCTCATGCTTGCATTTTTTGCTCTGCAGGATCTGTTCCGCTCTTCCATTTCCGTCGTCTGGGCTGTCTTATTTGCCATTCCCGCCCTCGCCCTGGCATGGTTTCGCCCTCACGGGGACCTGCTGTCCCTCTTCACGGCCCTTCTCCCCGGAATCGCGATCCTTCTCTTAAGCCGCGTCACCCGGGGCGGGATCGGAAGCGGCGACGGGATCGTTCTGCTTCTTATGGGGCTGTGCCTCTCCTTCTATGAGGTGCTTTTCTCTCTGCTCGCCGGACTCTCCCTGTCGTTCCTCTACTCCGTCTGGCTTCTCGCCGGCGGCCGCGGGAAAGCCCGCACCGCCTTTCCGTTTCTTCCCTTCCTGCTGCCCGGAACGCTGCTGTTTCTGTATTGTTCCCACTCGTTCTGATCCCGGAGGTATTCATGATTCTTTCCCTTATTCGGAAAACAGGCTCTCCCGCCCGGTCCCGCCCCTCCGCACCGGCCGCTTTTACGGTCGAGGCTTCTCTTCTCCTCCCTCCGGTCCTTCTGGTCCTGCTTCTTCTCCTGTATCTCATCGCGCACGTTCATAACCGCTCGATCCTCTCATCGACAGCCTGCGCGTGGGCTGTCACGGGCAGGGAACAGGAGATCTCTGTTTTATTTCTGGAAGACAGTTATGAAGCTGTCCCGGAAGACAGCAGACAGAAAAGAACGGTCACCTGGAAGCTGCGGACATTTCCGCTCCTCTCCTCCGGGGAATGGGAAGATTCCGCGTCACTCGTCTACGAAAAAACGGACACGGTCCGCATCCTGCAGCTCATCGCTGCCGCGAAAAAAGCGGTCCCGCCGTCCTCATGAGGTTCCTATGGAAATCCGATACACAAGGTCTCTCAACCGCAACTATATTAATTTTCTGCCGGACAGAGAACCGGCTCCCGATTCCTACGAGATGCACATGCTGCTCTCCGGAGGCACAGACTATATTCTGCCCTGTCTCCTCACGAAATTTGACGGCTGTACCTTTCTGTCCTTTGACATCTCTTCCTGCAAGCCGGTCTCCTCGCTCTCCGACCGCGGACCGCTGCGGGAGGACTTTCTGCGGCGTTTTCTCGCCTCTCTCAGCGATGCGCTCCGCTCCCTCACAGACTGCCTTCTCGATATGGCGAGAGTTCCTCTTCACCCGGATTACATCTATTTCCGGGAGGAGCCTTTTGTCCTGAAGCTCTGCTATCTCCCGGAAGGGGCGGAGAATCCCTGGCAGAGCCTGCACAGCGTTATGCAGTACTTCCTGGAGCACCTTGATCCCTCTGATGCGGGAGCGCTCCTTCTGACTTACCGCCTCTACCGCCGGTCCTCCGATCCCGCCGTTTCACCGGAAATGCTTCTGCTGGAGTCCGCAGCGGACTTTTCCGCTCCCGGCAGTCTCCGTGACGATCCTTCACAGACCGTTTCGCAGGAATTCCGGCTGCAGGAATTCCGACCGCAGGAAGAAGATCCGGAAGAGGACAGACAGGGAAGTACCTTCTTTTCCGAAACGTATATTCCTTATGAAAACAGCGCAGCTTCCTCCCTGACAGATCCCGGACTGACCGGCTTTTCTGCTGCTGATCCCTTTCTGACGGATCCTTCTGTGACGGCTGCCCCGATGACGGACTCTTCACTGACGGCCTCTACTCTGACGGCTGCTTCACTGATGAACTCCTCGCTGAGGAACCCCTCGCTGTCAGCTGCCTCGCGGACGAACTCCTCACTGTCGGCCTCCTCGCTGACGTTCCCGGCTCCCGATGAGCCGGGTCCCCGGAAAAAACTCCGGACAGCTCTCTCCGCCAGGCGCACAGCGACCCTGGTCCTTTTTGTCATCTGTACCGTCATTACAGCCGCATTGACTTTCTTCTCGATCACAACGGCATTCCCGTCGGGAGCGGTGCCCGCGGCGGCCTGTGTATTCGGCGTACTCAGCGCAGTTCTCGGGGCGGCGGGATTTCTGTGCGGACGGGGGCAGAGAAAAAACAGAAAACCGGAATCGGTCTTCCCTGCAGATCTGCCAGAAAAACCGGCAGTCTCCCTGCCGGAATCTCCGCGGAAGCAGGCGGCGCCGTTTTCTCCGGGCGCTTCGCAGAACCGCGAAAAAATATATAGAGAACCGGCATCTGTCTCCTGCTTTTCCTTTCCCGAAGCGTCAGACACGGAAAAACGAGGGACGACCGTTCTCGGTTCTTCCATGAACGTCCGGGCGATGCTGGTACCGGCCCCCGGCTTCTGGCAGCCCGCCGTGGGGCTTCCGGAGAAGACCGTCATTTTAGGCACGCAGCCCGGAAAATACGGCCTCGTGATCCGGGACGACACAGTCAGCCGGATGCACGCCAAGATCCATATCGGGGAGGACGGATACTTTCTGGAGGATCTGAACAGCACGAACGGAACGTTTTTGAATGAAACAGCCGTTCTCGGAAGAGAAAAGAAAAAACTCCGGGACGGCGACCGGGTGAGGTTCGCCGCACTGGAGTATATTTTCTGCTTTAAATAGACAGGACTTTATGAAATTGCCGTTTTCAAGCCTGCGCCGAAAGGGGCGGACATGCGGCAGATGTTTTTCCAACAGAACAAAGATCAGCAGTAGAATCCGTTGCCGAAGCAGTTGCACAGCAGATTCAGCGCGCACATGGACAGGCACCAGCCCGGATTGACGCTGGCCGGCGAATATTCCGCCCCTCTTGACTGATAGCGGGCGCCGCCGCCCTGCAGGCGTCTCAGAAGCTGCGCGTACATATAATTGGCCGGGTCCATGTCCACCGCTCTCTTCGCATACTGCATCGCTGTGAAATTGTTTCCGACGCCCTGGTTCGCGATGGCGCTCACATAGTACCACTGGGCATCCCGCTCGGAGACGGGAATGCTGCCGAGCGCATTGACCGCTTCCTGATAATGGTTCGCGTTGATATAATTGACAGCAGCCTGCATCGCGTTCTCATAATGCCCGCTGCCGGTTCCCTGATAGCCGGAATACTGCTGTTCCTGCGCTTTTCTCCACTGCGTAAAGAAATCGTCGAACGCGCTGGAGGCACTGGAATACTCCTTATAGGAGTACTGCTGTCCGCTGCTGCCGGAAGAAGACGAGTAAGAGTCGGACGGCTGCGGCTCTCTTCCGTAGGCGCTCGTACCACGCTCTCTCGCGTCTGTGATCTGCCGGTAAGCTTCCTGGATCTCCTTGAACTTCTCCTCCGCCGCCTTCGGATTGTTGGGGTTGGCGTCTGGATGATACTTCTTGCTCAGGTCACGATATGCTTTTTTCAGTTCCTGGTCCGTCGCATCCTCCCGGATGCCGAGAACTCTGTAGGGATCAGCGATCATTCTTTCGCTCCTTTGATCTCTTTTTCCTTGCAGGAGTTATATCTGACCCAAACGCCGGAATACAGGATATTCCGCAGGATCTCATCATTCTGGACGATGGGCAGCCGCTCGAAGAACCGGGCGCACTCCGACATCATCATGGTGAGAGTATTCTCCACCAGTGCGTCAAAGTCCTTCCGGTGGACATAATGCTTCCAGACGTTGTAACTGCCCTTCTTCACATCTTTCTTCAGATCGACATAGGCATCCACAAGATAGATGTATTTTCCGAGATAAAAGCCGACCATCTGCATCTCGTCCGTCCACTCGTCGCTTCGATAGGAAAATACCTCCGCGAGCATATGGCCGGTGAGTCCCGCCACTTTATCAAGATCCGACTCATTCTTTTTCTCGTAGACGGAGAGCTGGGAAATGCATTCTCGAACGGCTCTCGCCTGTCCGGGATACAGCTTCTCTATTTTGCGCACCGCTCCCGCAAGTGCCTGCGCTCCCGCGCGGCGCGGGACTGAGTGTTCATCCTTCCAGTCATCGAGCAGCTTATAATACGTCAGGAGGACACACATATCCGCCGTGTATTCCGTGATCTCGTTATAGACCATGTGATGTTTTCCCACGGGATGAACGATACAGCGCTCTTTTCTTTCCGTGAGGGGTTCCTCGTAGAGGGATTCCAGAAGGATATTCAGAAATGTGAGGTCATAGGAAAGCAGGGCCTGCCCTTTTCTTCCGTATCGTTTCAGAAGCGTGTGGCAGAGCCCGCAGTAATAGGACCGGTACGTCTCGTAGTCCCGGATCTTCATTTCATTTTTGTTGCAGATCACATATCCGAACAAATGCTGTCCTCCCCGGCGTCCGTATTTCTCCCAAAAGCGCCGTACAAATGGAATTTTAATACTTCACGCCAAGGTGCGCAAGATGCCTGAAAATGCTTTATGGAAGTTTTATATTTTCGTTTTCGGTCCTCCCGTGAAGGAAGGCAATACTCTCCGCGTATCCGGGAGATCGCGAAGCAGATATTATATGTACAGAGCAGAAAACCGGAAAGCTTCCCGCTCTCCGGTCTTCTGTAATTCGGGGTTTTCCCGTCCTTATTTCAGCACTTCTTTATTGACAACATTATAAGGAACTTCCCCGCGGAGTACGCCGCAGATCCCTTCGATGCCTTCTTTCATCATATTGATACGGGTCTTCCATGTGCCGGAAGCGCAGTGAGGCGTCAGGGTGACATTATTGAGTGAAAGCAGTTCTTCCATCGGGTGGGGCTCATTTTCGTAAACATCAAGGCCCGCGCCTTTGATCTCGCCCGCTTTCAGGGCCTCGATGAGAGCTGCCTCGTCGACCACAGGCCCGCGGGAGCAGTTGACAAGAAATGCTTCCTTTTTCATCTGCTTAAATGTCTCCGCGTTGAAGAGATGATGGTTCTCCGGCGTATACGGCACATGGAGCGTAATGCAGTCCGCTGTCTTCACGACTTCCTCAAACGGCATGAAGGTAACGCCGAACTCTTTCTCAATCTCCTCCGAAGCCCGGAAGGCATCATAGTACACGACCTTCATTCCCATCCCCCGGGCTTTGCGGGCAACACGCTTTCCGATCCGTCCGAAGCCGATAATGCCGAGAGTGCTTCCCTCTACCTGTACCGGCTTATCCGGGAAAAACGGAGAATCCCAGATATGGTTCCGGACTTCTTTGTCGAAACGGGCAATATTTCTCATCACGGAGAAGATCAGCGTCGCTGCATGTTCGGCGGTCGCCTCGGTGACCTGTGTCGGGGTGTTGACGATCGCAATGCCTTTTTCCGTCGCGTAGGCGACATCGACATTGTCATAGCCGACGCCGTTGTTGGCGATGACTTTGCATTTTCCGGCCGCGCAGGCATCTATAAATTCTTTGTCGATCTTTATGACGATCTCGTAGAGCCCGTCGTAATCTCCGACGACTTTCAGAAGTTCATCGTGCGTCATCGGTTTTTCGGGAACCGTAATGTCAAACTCCTCCCGGAAGGGCGCGAAGCCTTCTTCCGGCGCGGGATAAGAACTCAGAATCTTCTTTTTCATACAGTACCTCCCGGGATCCTGTCCGGATCCGCTGTTCTCACACTCTGAAAACGCTTATTTCTCCATGGCGTCGCGGAGGTCTTTCACCGCTTTGCCGGTCGTGTTCCAATAATCTTTCAGGATCTTCAGCTCATCGCCGATGCTGAAATGCTTTACGCCCAGCTCTTTATAGCGCTCCGCGTCCTCGAGCGTGTAGATCTCGCAGCGCGGCTGAACGCCGTTCTCAAGTGCGCACCGGATCATGTCCTCTTCCGCTTTTTTGCAGTCTTCCATGTGATCCGCACGGTTCCATCCGTTATTCAGGCTGAAATCGGACGGGCCGAACTGCAGCATGTCGACGCCGGGCACTTTGCAGATCGCTTCGATATTTTTCATCGTATCCGCTTTTTCCACCATGAAGACGCGAACGGTGTCCGCGCACATTTTCGCGTAGTCAAGCTGCGGGATATATCCGTTAAAGCTGATCCAGCGGTTGTTCGGGAATCCGAAACGGCCTTTGTATTCCGGGCAGTCCGGCATCGTCATATAGATCGATTCCTCGACCTCTTCCGGAGTCTTGTGGTCCGTGAAAAGAATAGCCTGGAAGCCCGCCGCCATCGCTTTCTGCGCGACATAGAAGCGATTCTGGAAATCGACTTTGATCATGCACCCTGCGTCATGCAGCTCGCACGCGCGGGCCATGTTTTCCATTTGCTGCAGATCGTACGGCGAATACTCGGCAACAAATTCGAGATAATCAAAATGTCCCGTAGCCGCCGCGGCTTCCATCATCGTCGCCCAGGGGCTCCAGATCCGTGTCGAGACAGATCCTTTTCCTTCTTTCAGGATCCGGCGCAGCTTATTTTCTTTCATCATAATGATCCAACCCTCCTTAAAAGATCATTTGTCAACCATGCCCATTATCTGATTTTTCGCAAGAAAAGTCGATACGATTTTTATAACCTGTCTGATTTTTCGTGAGAAAAGTCGATACGGTTTTTATAACCTGTCTGATTTTCAGACGGTTTACTTGCTCTCCTTTTTAAAATCGTCCTCTTTGGCAAGTTTGCGAACGTCCGGCCGCGCACTGGAGACGCATTTTCCAATGATTACACATCGCACAGAGGAATTGGCCGTGCAGGTGGACAGTGTCACAACAAGATCATCTCCCCGCAGAGGAATGTCATTTTTGACTGCCGAACGGGTTCTGAGGTCTTCCTCCCAGGAGAGGAAATCGCTTCCGCCGATGGAGAACAGGGTGTATACGTCGCTGTTGTAGTTGGTGTCAAAGGCGGCAAATATCTTATACCGGTAATTTCCGTCCGGCGTAAGGATCCAGAAATACGGATGCTCGTCGTACCGCTCCTGTTCCTTCAGAAATTTCAGGTTGCCGAACATGGAGCGGTTCTTCATGTTGTGCCCGTAAATGATAGTGTGAGGATCCGAAAAATCCGCGCTGTTCTCGCAGTTCTCGAAGATGGCGCCCGAAAACAGATAGGTCTTCCGGAAGGTATGATGGAGATAGTAATCATTATCTTCGCCCCGGCAGATCGGATAACTGATCGTCTCCGGGAACGCATCCACATAGATCCATCCGACGATGTCAGGATTTTCTTTGCGGAGATCCTCAAAATCCACGACAAGGGGCGGTTCCGCGTCCTCGAAGACCATGCCGTCCTGCTTCAGTCTCTCCAGTTCTTTCGTGATGATGTCCTTCTCCTCTTCCGTAAAGGACTCCTCCGCCGTCTTCTCCTCTCCTCCGGTATTCTCCGACGTATATGCATCCTCGATCGCGTGGTACTCGTCCCCGATCGCTTTGTAGTCGAGATAGATCCGGATCAGTTTATAGCCGGAATAAGCGAAAACGCCGAGAAAGATGAGAAGAAGAATGGTCAGAAAAACACTTCCGGCCTTTTTTTTCTTTCGTTTTGCCATGGGATTTTACCTCATGCTTACTGCAAGAACCGGCCGCGCTCCTCACCGGATCCGCGGTCGGTTTGATTTGTTCATCAAGTAATATTTTTTATACTTTCGGCAGCTTTTTATCCGTTGCTGTCTTCGCCGCCCTCTGCCGCGGGTTCCGCGCTCACAGCGGAAGATACCGGCGTCTTGTCATCATATACGATAACCGCGTTGCCGATCTCCAGGGCGTTGAAGATGGTTTCCATCTTTTCTTCCGGAATGTTGACGCATCCGTGAGAGCCGTTGGATTTGTAAATATCCCCGCCGAAATTGCTGCGCCACGGCGCATCGTGCAGACCCTCGCCTCCATTGAAGGGGAGCCAGAAACTGACCGGTGAAGCATACCCCTGAACGTCAAGCCGCCCCAGCGTAGCATCCCGCTTCTTGCCGTCGATGGCATAGCACCCGGTGAACGTCATCCGCTCCGGCGTCGGTTTGCCGGTAACAACATCGGTATCCATGACGCACACGCCGTTCTTATAGCACCACAGGTGCTGGTCCGGTATACTCACTTCGCAGTACGTGCCGGTGATGTCGTTATTGTCCCAGCCCATTGCCCTGAACAGCCAGATCGGTTCTCTTGTTCCGGTAGTTCCGTTCAGAATGCAGTCCGTGACGTCCTCGATGGTCTTCTCCTTATTGATGCACCAGCCGTAGTCGCCGCCCGCCGGAATCTTGATCGTCACCCCGTCATGGGTGGTAAATTCTCTCTCAAGACCGAAGCTGTCGTATTTCTGTCCCCAGGCATAGACCAGCGTCTTCACCCAGTCCGTCGCGAGAATGACATCGTACCCGTTGTCGGTGATATACGGACGCACCGTTTCCGCGTTGACTGTCTCCGATTTATCCCCGAAAGTATACGTCACATTGACGCTGAGGTAGGCGTTCCAGGAGTCCGCTCTCTTATTGAGTCTTGCGTCGTCCCTGTACACCTCCGGTTTCAGATAGCAGTCGCCTTCTTCGAGATCCACTTCGGGTGCCGCCTCATCGAGTGCGGCAACGATCATCGCCTTTGCTTTCTCCTCGTCCAGAGTGTTGCCTTCTTCTTCCGGCGTCACAATATATGTGCCGTCCTTGTCCGTCGAGAGTTTGGCGTCCTTCGGAGCGGTAATGCCGGGGCCGACAAAGCATTCCAGATGATCGATCGCATCCTGCGCGAGCTTTTTGTCATAAGCCATATCGAAGGAAACTTCATAGATCTTCTGATCGCTCATGTGGAAGAGCCATTTTTCATTTTCCTGCTCTTCCATGATGGTCTCGACCTGGCTGTTGTCGATATAGGAGCGGCCCAGCTGCTTGGAAGTCAGCTCTTCCGTGACGCCGCCGCGTTCTTTGATCGTCAGCTGATAGGTGTCCGCAACACCGAAGAGATCCTGTTTGACCTCCGCGGTCGTCATTCCGGAGACATCCTTTCCGTTTATGATCGTTCCGGACAGGAATCTTGTCGAATAATAGCGGACCATATAGTAATATGCGCCGCCCGCGATTCCGGCCAGGAGAAGCAGAAGAAGGAATGTAAGCCCGAGATTCCGGGCAGTTCTCCTCCTGCGCTTTTTCTTTTTCTCGCGTCTGACCTCCGCCCGTGCCCGTTCCTCCGTCTCGAGGGCGACTTTTTCATGGGACGCCATGACCGCCGCCGTGATCGCGTCTCTGTCAAATGCGTCCGTGACGCCGGGCTGATCCGGGAACGGCAGGCCTTTGCCTGCTTCCTTCGCCGCGGCAGCCGCTTCTTTCTCCGCCGCGATCGCCGCCTGCCTTGCCGCGACAGCCTGCGCAGCTTTTGCTTCCTGCGCCGCTTTCGCTTCCTGCGCGGCTTTCTCCGCCTCGAGATCCTCATACTTTTCGGCTTTGAGCGGTTCCGTCGTCACCGCGACGATCTCTTCCGCCTCCTCGATCTCTCTGACGGGGAATTCTTTTGTGGAACCCGGATTTTCCGGGTTTTCAGCCTCATTTTCCGCAGCGCCGGTCACTATATCTGCAGCATTTTCCGTAATACCGGCTGCCGCATTGCCCGCAGCGCCGGTCACTGTATCTGCAACATTTTCCGTAATACCGGCTGCCGCATCCGCTGCATTATCTCCCGCAGTACCCGTTGTTGTCTCTGCTGCATTTTCCACAGTATTCACTGCCTCTTCGGCAGGATCCTGCGCGGGAACATTTTCCGCTTCATTTCCGTCTGCGGCGGGATCAGGCTCTGTTTCCGCTGTATTTTCCGCGGTTTCCGACATCTCTCTTTCCGATTCTTCAACAGCTTCCTGCAGTTCTCTCCGCAGTTCTTCCATATTGAATTCTTTATCTGCCATAGAAACCCCTTGCTCTGCCCGCGTCAGCCGCGAAGCAGTTTATTGAGTGTTACCAGTCTTACGCAGATCGTAAAGATCTCTGTTGCCGTGTGCAGTTCCTCCATATCCGGATAGGACGGGGCAATACGGATATTGGTATCTCTCCAGTCGATTCCGTAGGGGAATGTCGCGCCGGCGGGCGTGAGCTTCACGCCTGCATCGGCTGCCATCGCCACGATTGCTTTTGCCGTGCCTTCCAGTCCGTCAAAGGAAATGAAATATCCGCCGTGCGGCGTCGTCCAGGTCGCAATGCCGAGACCGCCGAGTTTGCGGTCGAACATCTCGTAGATCATCTCGAACTTGGGGCGGAGAATGCCCGCCATCTTGCTCATATGCGCGCGCATGCCGTTGATGTCCTTGAAATAGCGGACATGACGAAGCTGGTTCACCTTATCGTGTCCGATCGTCTGCACTCTCATATGACGCTTGATATCGCTGAGATTGGTCTTGGAAGATGCGACCGCCGCGATGCCGGACCCCGGGAAGGAGACTTTGGATGTCGAGATAAATTTGTACGCCAGATCCGGATGACCCGCTTTTTCGCACTCCTCCAGGATCTCCGGCAGATAATCCTGTTTCTCCGGATCATCATAGAGGTGATGGATCGAATACGCGTTATCCCAGTAGATCCGGAAATCGTCGGCCGCGGGCTCAAGCGCCGCGAAGCGTTTGACGGTCTCTTCCGAATAGGTATATCCCTGCGGGTTTGAGTATTTCGGCACACACCAGATTCCCTTGATCGTCGGATCCTTTGACACAAGATCCTCTACCATATCCATGTCCGGTCCCGTCTCGGACATCGGAACATTGATCATATCGATGCCGAAATATTCCGTGATGCGGAAATGGCGGTCGTAACCGGGGACGGGGCACAGGAATTTGACATTTTCCTGATGCATCCAGGGATCATTTTCGCAGACGCCGTGGGTAAAGGAGCGCGAGACCATGTCAAACATGACATTGAGGCTCGAGTTGCCGAAAATGAGCATATTTTCCGGCTTCACTTCCGACATCTCGCCCATGAGGCGCTTCGCCTCCGGAATACCGCCGAGAATGCCGTAATTCCGGCAGTCCGCACCGGTCTCATCGACGAGCTCGCTCTCGCTGTTCAGGACGTCCATCATGCCCTGGGACAGTTTCAGCTGTTCCTTGGAGGGCTTGCCCCGGGACATATCGAGAGAGAGACCCAGGTTCTTCATATACTCAAAACGGCTCTCAAGGCGTTCCCTTTCGAGCGACATTTCGCGTCTTGTCATTTCAAAATAAGGTTTTTTCATGATGCTTTCTCCTGCCGCCTCCGTAGTCCATCCGTGATGTCCCTCCGCGGCCTTGCTCTGTTCCGACAGAGCGGCTCCAAATCACAGTGAATCAGAATTTATTTTATAACGGGTTGCTGTCAATGTCAATTTATTGTCAGGGAAAGCGCTTCCAAATTATGTAAACAGTATTGTTTTCCGGTGCTGCTTCCGCCCGTTTCCGCTGGCGCTTATTGGTGAGTTATGGTAGGATGACATTGACTTTTGATGGGATGGGTTTGACTTTTATTAGGATAGCATTGATTTTTATATTTGGAGAGAATAACCATGTGGATTGCAGATCAGTGGAAAGACTACAGGCTCCTTGACACCGGAAGCGGTGAAAGGCTGGAACAGTGGGGTGATTATGTCCTCATAAGGCCGGATCCGCAGATCCTGTGGCCGGGCGACCGCAAAAATCCTCTTTGGAATAAGCCGAATGCCCGCTATCACCGCTCAAAGAGCGGCGGCGGGAACTGGGAGATCCGTTCGCTTCCGGAGGTATGGTCCATTTCCTACCGCGATCTGATATTTCAGCTGAAACCTTTCTCGTTTAAGCATACCGGCCTCTTCCCGGAACAGGCCGTCAACTGGGACTGGACAGGTTCCCTCATTAAAGAGGCAGTAAAAAAAGATCCGGACCGGGAGATCCGCATCCTGAATCTTTTCGCCTATACCGGCGGCGCCACCATCGCCGCCGCTGCCGCCGGCGCCCGCGTCACACATGTGGATGCCGCCCGCGGCATGGTCACCTGGGCGCACGAAAATGCCATTGCATCCGGTCTCGAAGACGCCCCGATCCGATGGATCGTCGATGACTGTATTAAATTTGTAAACCGGGAGATCCGCCGCGGAAACCATTACGACGGAATCATCATGGATCCGCCTTCCTACGGCCGCGGCCCCAAAGGAGAGATCTGGAAACTGGAAGAAGAGATCTATCCGCTTCTCGCCGCATCCGTGAAGCTTCTCACGGAAAAGCCCCTGTTTTTCCTGCTGAATTCCTACACGACAGGCCTGCAGGCGGGCGTTCTCAAATACCTTCTCACAAAAGCCCTCGATGAGCTCCGGGAGGACCCGGACGCCGTTCTCAAAGCGTCCGCCCTTGTAGAAGCCGATGAACTCGGCCTTCCTGTGGAGTCTTCGAGCGGACTCGCGCTGCCCTGCGGGGCGTCGGGGAGAGTCACTTTTTCCTGAGCAACATCTTCATATTTAATTCAAAACTCCGGTAAGGGCATTCCTTCCGGAGTTTTTCTTGATTTGACATGCCAGTGGCCGGAGCAAAAGCTCCGGCCACTGGCATAGATTGATTTCAGAAAGAGTATTGGGCATCGCCTGTATGATTAAGAAAAGAACATATGTTCAATCAGAATACGCGCCCCGATCAGGATCAGCATGATGCCGCCGATCCGCTCCGAGGAAGCGCGGAAACGGGTGCCGAACTGGTGTCCGATCCACACGCCCGCAATTCCGAAAAGAAATGTCGTGCAGCCGATCACTGCGGCGGCAAATGCTATAGTGACCGCCATAAGTCCAAAGGAAACACCGACAGCCAGCGCGTCGATGCTGGTGGCGACAGCAAGAGGGACCATGGATTTCCACGAGAAATCCGCATCCCTTTTTTCCTCTTCGCCGAAGGATTCCCGGATCATATTGATCCCGATTAAAAGAAGCAGTACAAAGGCGATCCAGTGATCATATTTCTCGATCTGTCTGTAAAAACGGGAGCCCAGTAAATATCCGATCGTGGGCATCAGCGCCTGAAAGCCGCCGAAATAGAGTCCCGCCAGCAAAGCTCCCATCCAATTCATTTTTTTCAGGCTGATGCCTTTGCAAAGCGATACCGCAAAAGCATCCATCGACAGACCGATGCCAATTACAATAATGTCAAGAAGACTCATAGTTTATCCCTTATACAGCTGTTTTCTGCTCTCTGTGATATCTGTTTCCCGGCTCTTATCCCCCGGTTCACCGGTTTTCCATAATATCCGCCTTGTTCCTGCCTGCTCTCCCGTCTCCCTCAGAACATTGCCACTCCGGGGATCAGCTCGACGAGAAATACTGCGACGCAGGCTCCTGCCGCCACGGTCAGGAGACTTTTATTCTTATAAGAAAGGAACAACGCGGTAAGAAATCCTGCCACAGCGGAAATAAGACTGTTCGTCGCATAAAATACCGCGGGCACTGTCATCGCCCCGAGCGTCACATACGGAACATAATGCAGGAATGACCGGAGTGTCCGGCTTTTGATCCTGCCCCGTATGAAAGTAAGTGGGATCATGCGGATGAGATATGTCACCAGCGCCATGACAAGCATATAAATGTAAATATTCCCGCTCATGACATCACCTCCGTTTCCTCTTTCTCCACCGACAAGGATGATTCTTCAGCCATTTCCCCTTCGGAAGTCTCCTCTTCCTCCGGCACCGGCGCGATCAGCGCCATCGCAAATCCCACGACAAGTGTGACCACGATCAGTCTGTAGTTGGCGGGGATCCGGTTCAGTCCGGGGCAGTAGCGCAGCGCGACGCTGCCGGCCATTGCAGCGAGCACTGCAGCCATCACGGTGCTGCTCTTTTTGGCATCCGGAATGATAATTGCCAGGAACATGCCGTAGATCGCGAGTCCCAGGGCACTGACGATCCTCGCGGGAAGGACCTGTCCCATCGCAGCCCCGAGGAGCGTCCCGATGGTCCAGCCGGGAACAGCAACGGAAATGATGCCGAACGTGTACAGCGGATCCAGCGGTTTCGGATAGAGCGCGCTGAGCGCAAATACCTCATCACTGAGCCCGTAGGACATTGCCATTCTCGTCCCTGTGGGGAGCGAGGGCCTGACGTTCTGGGAGAGCGACGCGGACATCAGCATATAGCGGATATTGACGACGAACTGCTGGAGCGCCAGTGTGAGATAGCTCCCGCCTGCCGCGATAATATCCAAAGACGCAAGCTGCCCCGCCGATGTCAGGTTCAGCAGCGACAGAAGCGCCGCCTGCAGGGTGGAAATGCCGATGCCCGCCGCCTGGATCCCAAATGCGAACGACACGGCAAAATAGCCGAGCGCTACGGGAATGCCGTGGCGCGCGCCTTTCTTCCATATTTGAAAACGTGACTGAGATTTCATTTTCGGTGATGCCTGATAACTTTCAATAGTTGCATTCAATGATTCTTCGCTGCCGAGAGAAGGGCTCTTCCTTCACACAGTTTCCTCTTCGCAGCCCGTTGATTATACCATATCCCGCCGGGGAAATATAATATTTTCAACAGCTTTCCGGACATCTATTGCATCTTTGCGGAAAGAAAGAATATAATTTCAGAAAGGCCGCCCGAAAATGCGTCTTATGACGGCAGGCGGGCAGCAGTGCCTAAGGCCGGCTCAGAAAATTCCGGAGGAAAACCATGGAAAGCTTTCTCATAGCATTTAACGCTGTCATCCCGTTTTTTGTCTATATGTTCTACGGGTTCATCATGCGGCGGACGGGCGTCACGGATGAAGCTTTCTTAAGCAGGCTCAACAAGGTCGTTTTCCGCGCCTTCTATCCTATGATCATGTTCTGGAATCTCTACAGCATCGATCCGGACCTGGAATTCCGGCTCTCTTTTGTGCTGTTCGGCGGCGCGCTCGTGCTCGTTACTATTTTCCTGCTGCTTCTGATCGTTCCCCGCGTCGTCAAAGACCGCAAAAAGACCGGCGTTGTCATTCAGGCGATCTATCGGGGGAACGCGATCATTTACGCGCTTCCTCTCACGCAGAATATCTACGGTGAAAAAGGGGCTGTCCTCGCGGCGATGATGGTCGCCGTCGTTATTCCGATCTATAACATTTCCGCGGTCATTATTCTGGAGCATTTCAGCGGGAAGGCGTCATCGAAAAAAGAGCTTTTCAAAGACGTGCTCACAAATCCGCTCCTGATCGGCGCCATCGCCGGTCTGCTCTTCTATTTCCTGAAGATCCGTCTGCCGAAGGGCCTGAACAGTGCCATTTCCGCACTCAGCGCCGTCGCGACGCCTCTTGCCATGTTTATTCTCGGCGGAACGCTCCGCCTCTCGCAGATCGGAAAAAACCGCCGGTATCTCACCTGGGGCCTTCTGCTCCGGATGATCATCGTTCCGGCGATCGTTCTGTTCATCACGACGCTCACGCCGTTCAGTCCGGTGGAGCGCTTCGTCATTTTCTCGATCTTTGCGACCCCCATCGCAGCCGCGTCCTACCCGATGGCTGAAAATATGGGGGCGGACGGGGAGCTCGCCGGCCAGTTCGTCGTGCTGAGCACGTCGCTGTCCGTGTTCACGCTGTTCCTGTTCATTTTCACGATGGGAAATCTCGGCCTTCTGTAGTCAGATAAATGCGCCCATCCGGCCGCCCTTTTCCAACTTCTCAGAACAACTGAAATAATGTCACCATCGCCGGCATCGTCAGAATGCACAGAAGCGTTGTGACGATGCTGATCGCCGCGCCGTAATCCGCGGCGTGGCCGCTGCCGAATGCCTGCGCCATCTGCACGACGCTCGTCGCCGTCGAGGACGCCCCTGCGAGAAACGCGATCATGACAACCGTTTCTCCGTTCGGGGAGAGCGATATAATGCCGGTGAGCTTCAGGACCGGAATCGTGAGGAGCGGGACCAGGATGAGACGCATCGCCGTCGGGATCCAGATCCTCTTATATCCGGCGATCTTCCGGCGGTCCATGCCCGCGATCAGCATGCCCGTAATGATCATCGAGATCGGGCCGACCATCGCGCCGACCGAATCCACGGCGTCCATAACGAGCGCCGGCATCCGGATCCCGGTAAACAGCAGGAAAATGCCGACAAAAATCGAGACAAAATTGGGATTGGCGACGATCTTCTTCCACTCGATCTTCTTTTCACCGGAAATAACCTGTCTCCCATGCGTCCAGAAGAAAATATTGAAAAGAATGTTATAGCCCGTTGTATAGATCACCCATTCTTTGCCGAACAGCGACATAACGATGGGGATAATAAGATTGCCGGAGTTGGTATAGACGATGGCAGCTTTCTCCACGCTTTCCAGCTTCAGCGGCTTTCCGAGAACCGCGGTCACAAGAATGCCGACGCCATAGATCATAACGCTGGCAAGGAGCGCAAGGAAAAATCCGTTTCGGACCTCTTCCGTGAGCTCAATATGGAAAGCCGACAGCACCATGCACGGCGTTACGAGATACAGCCCGATCACGGAAATGACCTTGCTGTCCTCCGTCTTCACAACGCCGAGCTTCACGAGAAGGAAGCCGGCGAAGATGATCAGAAACATGGATGCGATTTTCTTAAGAAGCAAAAAACCAATCATTTCAATTCCAACCCTGATGTCAATGCCGTGTACTGTGCATTTCGGAATTCCGCCGCTTCAGATACCGGCCAGATTTCTGACGATTCCGAAAATCACCGCGATCACGACGACGGCCACGGCGGCGGTATTTTCCCATTTCCTGTAGCTTAAGTCATTGTGGAAAATGTAGCGGACCGCCCGGTAAATACCATAGCTGAGAAGAAACGGCAGCAGCACGAAGGCGAAGGGATTTTCGGAAAATGCGCCAGCGAAATCCAGCCGGAGCAGCGCGACGAGCATGTGGCTCACGCCGCAGCCGGGGCATTTCCATCCCGTGATGAGCCGGAAAATGCAGGGGATATAGAGTCCCGTCAGCGTGACGAACGCATAATAAAATAATCCTGCGGCGAGCAGGATACTTATCATTTTCGCCAGATGAAGCGACCTGGTTTTTCTGCTTTCTTCTCTGTGTTTCATAAGTGATTCCCGGCTAAAAAGTATAACACACCTCTCCCCCGTTATGATACACTAAAAACATGCATGAGAATAAAAACAACGGAAAACCGATCCCGCTTCCCGCGCCGTATCTCCGCTCTGTTTTAGAGAAGCGGGACGCGGCGTGTCTTGCGGCCGCCCTGATGGAGAGGGAGTACGCGGAATCCCTGCGCCTTTCCATGCTGCGGGAATTTCCGGATCTTCCCTGGCAGCTGCGTTTTCTGCTCACGCACCCGGAGATGGCGGACAAAGTGGGCAGCGCGGGCCATACTTCCGGGACGGTGTCTGATTCATTTTCCCACAGTATGTCCCATTCGGAGACGGCAGAAAATCAGGAGCCCCGCAATGCAGGCCGCTCCGCAGAAGATCAGGCAGCCGGCGGCGCCGAACGCGCGGCCCGGCACCGATTCTTCCGGCTGCAGGTACAGGCGGGCACGCCGTACCCTTTTCTCCGGGAACTTCTCGCGCAGATGGACATGGTTCCCGATAAAGAAATCCGTTCCTTCGGGACAGACGGCCTGCGGTTCTACGTGTTCGGTGATACGGCCGTCTCTTTTGAAGATTACACCCACATGCTCATGCACGCGGTCTTTCAGCACATGGCGCTTCCCGACAGGATCCGGAAGCGGGTCCGGGGCGGACGCCCCTCCGCGCTCTGGGATCTTGCCGCCGACATGTCCGCGGAATATATGAGGGCGACCCTGTTTCCCGATTCCGCGTCCGCGGAGACATTTCTCGCCGTGAAGGCGCCGCTGCCCTCCGAGTGCGATCCGTCCGATCCCCTCTCCGTTTATCTCGCACTGGGCGATCTCTTTGAAGACGATCTGGAACCTCTCTATGACCGGTTCCGTCGGGACGACCACCGGTACTGGTATCACGCGCCGGCAGGGCTTTTTTCTGAAAATACCCCCGACGCAGATGCCCGGAGGATCCCGGAACAGAAGCTTTCCCGCATCCTTTCCGAAAAAAAAGACGCTGAAAATGCGTCCGACCCCGGACAGCCGCTCCGGCCCGGAGATCCCCGGGTCTCGCCGGACGCTCTGAAAGATATGCCAAAAGGGGCCGATGACCCTTCTGTCTGGCAGGAATGGCTGAAGAAAAAGGTCACCGAGCGCTGGTTCTCCTCGAAGGAGGAAATGACATCCGGCCTCGGCCGCAGCCGCTCCGGGCAGTACGGCATGGCGCCCGGCTCCCGCGAGGAGAAAATGATCCTGCGCGAGATCGGCAAATACGACTTCACCCGCTACCTGCAGCGCTTCTCCACCCTCCGGGAGGAGATGAGCCTCGATCAGGCGAGCTTCGATTATATTCCGTATTATTACGGACTCATGCGTTACGGCAACATGCCTCTTCTTGAGCCGCTCGAGTACACGGAGAGCAGAAAAGTAGAGGAACTTGTGATCGCGATCGACACCTCCGGATCCTGTTCACTCCCCATCGTGCAGCGGTTTTTTGCCGAGATCGAGAGGATCCTCATGAACCGGGAAAATTTCTTCCGGAAAATGAACATTCACATCATCCAGTGCGACTCCATTATTCAGGATCACACCGTGATCCACTCGCAGGAGGAGTGGAAGCTTTACAGGCAGAGCCTGACCATCAAAGGCCGGGGCGGCACGAATTTCGAGCCGGTCTTCCGGCTTGTCGGGAAGCTCCGGGACGGCGGGGATCTGCAGAAACTGAAAGGGCTGCTGTATTTTACGGACGGGGACGGGGCTTATCCCCGGTATCCGACGGATTACGAGACGGCGTTTGTATTTACCACAAGAAAAGCGCTCCAGTTCAAGATTCCGGAATGGATCGTGCCGCTGTGCCTCGATATGCAGCCGGCTGAGAAGGCATCGATGTTCCGGACATGAGGCGAAGCAGGAGCTGCCCGCACACACCCCGGCAGAGCAGCTCTCTGCAAAGACAAAACATTTCGATCTGAGAGAACAGATATTTAAGGACGGAAAAAGAGGGACCCATGAATATTCAACAGGCGAAAGAAGAAATCGCGCGCATTTACCGCGCTTACCAGAAGAAAAATCCCGACGGAAGCCTCCGCATCCCGCTTGAAAAACAGCGTCCCGTGCTGCTCATCGGGCCGCCCGGCATCGGCAAAACAGCGATCATGAAGCAGATCTCGGACGAGACGGGCTGCGGGCTGCTCTCCTATTCCATGACCCATCACACGCGGCAGAGCGCCATCGGTCTTCCGTTCATTTCCGAGAAGGAATACGGCGGGAAGACCTATTCCGTGACGGAATACACCATGAGCGAGATCGTGGCCTCGATCTATGATTACATGCGGGAGACCGGAAAGACCAGCGGCATCCTGTTCCTCGACGAGATCAACTGCGTCTCCGAGACCCTGACGCCGGTCATGCTGCAGCTCCTGCAGAACAAGACCTTCGGCAATGTTCCCCTCCCGGAGGGCTGGATCATCGTCGCCGCGGGAAATCCGCCGGAGTACAACAAATCCGTGCGCGAGCTCGACATGGTCACCCTGGACCGCGTAAAAAACATGGAGATCTCCGCCGACGTCGGCGTCTGGCAGGAATATGCACGGAAGAACGGCGTTCACCCCGCGATCCGCACGTATCTCAGCCTCTATCCGGATCATTTTTATAATATTACCAACACGGACCGCGGCCAGCTTTTCGTGACGGCGCGCGGCTGGGAGGATCTGTCCTGCATTCTGCAGTCCTACGAAGAGGACGGTGAGAATGTCGACAGCAGTTTCTTCCTGCAGTATCTGCAGCACGATGATATCGCGCGGTCATTTTCGGTCTATTACGATCTGTTCCGGCACTTCCTGGCCGGCGGTCCGAAGGAAAATGTGCCGTCCGGCGATATCATTGCTTCTCCGGAAAATCTGCCTGTTGATGGCGGCGGCACTTCACCGGAAAACACCCCCGCCGGCACCGCCTTCGAAAACCTTCTGAAAATGAGCCCGGAGCGCCTTGCCGCCCTCTCCCAGACCGAGTGCCTCGCCGTCGCGGCGATCCTGTTCCACTCCATCCAGCTCGGCGCCCATGAGCGGAGCATTGCTCTCTCCCGCCTGAACCGCCTTTCGGAACTCACGGGAATGATCCCGTCCGACTGTGATTTCGCGTCCGATCAGCAGAGAAATGCATTCTTTGCGCAGAAGAAGAACGCGCTGGCAGTGAGAGCCGGCCACGGTCTCGTAAAGCCGGAAGAAGAATTCTTTGAGAGATTCGTGCTGACCGGCATGGAAAATGACGCCGTCGCCTGGGCAAAAGAGCGAAGAAACCGGAACAGCGCTGCAGGCGGTGATGAGGGATTCCAACCGGAGGCTCTCTCTCCGGCTTCCGATTTCAGGGAATATGAGAAAGCCCTCATTGCCGAGAGAAAAGAAGCGGAAGAAAAACAAGCGCTGCTGCTGCTTAAGCGTGTCGAAGATGCGTATCATATTCTGGAACAATGTCAGGAGAGCGCCGGTTCTCTTATGTATCTCACGACCGATCTGTCCGGCGATCCCGATACCGCGGCACTGCTTACCGGACGGGATCTTCCGGTCTATCTCCGTTACTGCTCAGAACTGCTGGCTGATGTGTAAAAAAAGCAAAGAATCATGCCTTTTGTAATTGAAACGAAAGATACGGGCCGATCCACGTTCCGCTATAAGAAGATCGCCGAAAAATATCGCTGCGACGCCATGCTTCTCCGATTCGGAGACTGCAATATTCTCTGGGATGTTGATTTTGCGTGTACAGCGCCGTTTGTCATCGATGCTCTGCGCAGCGAACTGCGCGGGGAGACCTTAGATTACATTCTCCTGTCTCATTCCCACTATGATCACTGCGCAGGAGCGCCTTATATACAGGAGGTATTTCCGGAAGTTAAGGTGATCGCCGCTGTCCACGCGGCGGAGGTATTTCGCAAAGAATCCACCCGCGCGAGAATGCTGCGGCTCGACGACGCCCTCGCCGTCCGCCGGGGGCACGCGCCGGCTCCGAGAGAGACCTTTGCGAAGATCCATGCCGACATCGCCGTAAAAGATAATGATGTGCTGATGCTCGGCTCCCATCCGGTCCGCGTTATCGAGGTCCCGGGCCACACACGGGACAGCGTCTGCTATTGGTTCACGGAGGAAAATGTCCTCCTCGGCACGGAGACCCTGGGCGTCTACCGCCACGGAGAATTCGGACTCGCGATGCTGGTCGGATACGGGCTCACCGTCTCTTCCATGCAGAAAGTCATGGCACTTCCGATCGGCGCCTTCATGCTGCCGCACGGGGCGGGGATCATTTACGGGGAAGAGGCCTGCAGAGCCTATCTTGCGGAGGCTGTCCGCGGCGCGGAAAAGACAAAAGATTCCATTGTCTCCGTTTTTGAAGAAGGAAACTGGGCGGAAGAAACCATAGAAAAAGCCACGCGGATGATCGTGGAGACCGGGGATTATTACGATCCTTCCATGATCAAGGCGCGTGAGCTGAACGGGACGATCATGGTGCGGCAGATGTATGAGGAATTTCAGCACGGGATTCATCCTTAGAATCCTTTCTGAGATTCGTACTAAGACCCGGTCCGGGATTCATTTTGAGATTCGTTTTATAGTCCGGTCCGGGATTCATTCTGGTAATAGTACGAAATCACCTTAAAAAGTCCTGTTCGTCCTATTATTTTCATGATTGCAGTTTCAAATATCAGACGAACCGGGCCTAAGCAACCCGGTTCGTACTATTTTTCTCAGGACTGGCCTTTCAGATTTCAGACGAACTGGCCCTAAGCAACCCGGTTCGTACTATTTTTCTCAGGACTGGCCTTTCAGATTTCAGACGAACCGGGCCTCATCAACCCGGTTCGTCTGAAAAATCAAGAATCACCCTCCACGCCTCAACAAGACGTTCCAGCGACCAGGCCGCGTTGGCCGGACTCGTGGACGGCAGGCAGAGTGCACTCCTTCCTGTCAGCGGTTCCGTATACTTTTTGTACATCTTCTCCGCTGTCTTCCCGTTGACAAAGATCTGCCGGATCGGCGCAGCCTTCAGGATCGGCTGCAGATCCGTCGGCGTCACGTTTTTGATGCTTGCGTCGGAGGAGCCGGTGATATCACATTCATAGATCACATCCCAGGCGGCGATGTGATGCCGCAGAAGAAAAGCGCGGCGCTCTTCGACCGTCTCCGGAAAAGAATCCTCAAACAGCGCGGAAAGTACTTTCCAGTACCGGTTCTGCGGATGGCCGTAGAAAAATCCCATCTCCCTCGTCTTGACCGACGGAAAAGATCCGAGGATCAGGATCCTCGAATCTTTATCATAAACCGGCTTGAGCGGATGAACAATATGAGCTGGTTTCATGTCTCAGTTGCTGCTCGGATGCGGCATATAGGCGTAGAGATTCATGGCGAGCGCATTGATCGGCATCGTCTGCAGCCATACTCTGCCGGGGCCGGTCACAACGGTATTGAACAGTCCTTCTCCGCCGAAGAGGACATTCTTCACGCCTTTAACAGTCTGGATCTCCATCGTGCAGGACGCCTCCATAGCGGCTACATATCCGCTGTCCACGATCATTCTTTCTCCCGGAGCGAGTACGCGTTCCTGCACCGATCCGTCGATCTCGAGCCAGGCCATTCCGTTTCCGGTGTATTTCTGCATGAGGAATCCCTCTCCTCCGAAGAATCCTACAGCGCCTTTTCTCTGCAGATAGATTTCCATATTGACGCCCTGCGTCGCGGCAAGGAAGGATGTTTTCTGCGCGATGATCGGCATCTGTCCGATGTTAAAAGCGAGAATATCCCCCGGGCTGTGCTTAGCGAGTGTGAGTTCGCCTGCATTTTCCGCGGTATAATGGTTCAGTGCGAGCGACTCTCCTACCAGCGCCTTCTTGAACATGCCGCCTATGCCGCCCATCTTTGTCTCCATCGTGATGCAGGGAGACATCCAGGCCATGGCGCCGCTCTGACATTTGATGGATTCTCCTCTGTCCATGTAGAGAGTCAGTACTGTAAAAGGCTGATTTTTGATTTCAAATCTCATATTTCCCCTCCTGTCCTGACCGGTCACTTCACTGCGTACCGGCTGTCAACTGTCTTTTTTTATCATACCATATTCCCGTATAATACACACTTCTCCAACAGACTTTTTCATCTCTGCTGCACCCGGTATGGTCAGATACTGTTCCCTTCGGAAAATGCTGTCTCTCCCTTCCATTTTCGGAACGGCAGCCCGTCCGGCACAGGCACGACATACCCCGGCAAGGAAACGTCGATGATCTTCCGCGCGAATTTTCCGAAGGAATTCCGGAAATGCACCGCTGATTTGATCACGATCGCCTTCTGGCGCTCCGGCATGATGCCGCAGTGGCGAAAAATCTCCGCGTCATAGGGCTGAATCCGGTTCGAACTCACAACAACCTGATTTCCTCCGATCTCAAGCACTGCAGTGTGTCCGAGATTGTTGAGGAAGCCTTTGCTCATCTCGTCCTGATTTCTGTAAAATCCATCCGTCAGCGCTTTTACATATGCCTTTACCGCAAGCGGTCCACCGGAAAATGCCGGATCGCTCATCCCACCGAGCATGAGCTCCACGGTACTTCCGATCCCGGCGGTCTCACATTTCTTCACATTCTCCGGATCACAGAACATGGCAAATGCGACCCCGCTGATCCCCTTCTCCAGAACCGCCCGGAGAATATGGGTCGTATCGCACAGTCCGCCGCCTCCCGGATTGTCGGAGGCGTCGGCGATGACAAGCGGGCCATCACCGTCACAGACCGGTTCATCCACCATGGCAAGCGCATCTCCGAGAGAAGTAAACTCTCTCTTCAGTTGATCACGATGTTTCCAGATATAAGTTCCTGCTTCATCGGCGATCTCCTGCGCAGTCAGCTGTATTCCGCAGTTCGCCTTTTCTTCGCTGCGGACAGCTGCATTTTCTTTATTTTCCCCGACACATCCGGAAACTTCCGTTTCTCCCTCTGCTAAAAGGACATCTGATTTCCGGATTGCAATGACACTCATCCCCATCTCCGCAATATCTGCGGGATAGAAACCGTGTGCGAGCCTGCAGCTGAGAACGTCCGGATCCTGCTCATAAGATTTGCAAAGCTCGTGGAACTGCCGGATCTCCGGGAAATCCGACGGGAACATCGGATTGAGGTAAGGGATCCGATGATATCCCATCTCAATTTTGTATTTTCCGAAAAGGAGACCTTCCATGATCCGGGCCGCCATAAGACCGGTCTCATACATATCTGTATGTGGATATTTTTCGTAAGTGATCAGGGCATCGGCATTTACCGCCATTTTCGGAGTGATATTGGCGTGCAGATCAAGCGAAGCGACGATCGGGATCCCGTCTCCCGCTTCCGCTCTCAGCATCTCCAGGAGATCGCCTTCCCCGTCGTCATGGCCGTCGGCGACCATCGCGCCATGCAGGGCGAGAAGAATGCCATCCGGCTTTTCGTCACGGACTGTACGAAGAAGCCGTTCTGTCACGAATTCATAAACGTCGCCCGTGACCGGACCTGACGGAATCGCGTTCAGGGAAAGGACCGGAAGAAGGCGGACATCCTCCCGGCTGCCAAAGACGTCGATGAATGCTGCCGGTTCATTTTTGACGCCGCGGTATGCTGTAAGGAGATCCTTCCCCAGGAAAAACCCTCTTTTTTGATACGCTTCCATGTCTGCCCTGACCGGGCAGAAAGAGTCGGTCTCGTGTTTAAATCCTGCAATCATCAGTGTTTTCATGATATTTGCCTCCGAAAATTGACTGATTCAGGTTCATGCTGCCTGAAAAAAAGCACAGGGTTCTTCTCCCTGTGCTCCTGTTCTCAGTCAATCACTTTTATACTCGTAATAACAGGCTGCTCCTCTTTCGGAACCGTCCCGTTGTTGTCAATGGGTTTCGCGTCTTTCGCGATCTGATCCACGATTTCCTGGCCCTCCGTGACCCAACCGAATGCGGCATAATTTCCGTCGAGGAAATCTCCGTCGGCGACCATGATGAAGAACTGGGAACTCGCGCTGTCCGGATCGTTCGCTCTGGCCATGGAGATGACGCCCTTCTTGTGGGAAATGCTGTTGTCCACACCGTTTGCCGCAAATTCCCCTTTGATGTGCTCCGAGGAGCCGCCGGAACCGTTGCCGAGCGGATCACCGCCCTGGATCATAAATCCGTCCATGATCCGGTGGAATGTCAGACCGTCATAGAATCCTTCCTGCGCCAGCTTTACAAAGTTCGCCACTGTGATCGGCGCTTCATTCGGATCCAGTTCCAGTTTCACGGTCCCGTAATCGGCGATCTCGATCTCAATATGACGGAGCGGTTCTTTCTCTGTTTCGTTCTCCTGCGCTGCGGCTTCTGTATTTTCTTCCGCGGCTGCATTTTCCGCAGTTTCCTCAGCAGCTGTATTCTCCGCAGTCTCTTTCCTGGAGCTGCCGCAGGCCGCAAGGCATCCTGCGAGCATAAATGCTGTCAAAAGCACTGCCAGACATTTTTTCATCATAATGTTCATGCCTTTCTTATTAATTTAAAAAGGAATCCTCCCGGGAGCGGACCCTTTTCTATACTTATAACGAAAACTATACTCCCCGCCTGCCCGGATTGCAAGGCTTCGTGCAGCGCGTTACAGCTCCCTGACCGCCTGCAGAAGTTCGTCAAATCCCCCGTTCGGGTACTTTTCGATATCCTCCCCCGTCTTATTGATCAGGCAGTTGGTGAGCAGGAAGACTTTCATTCCCAGCGTTTCCGCGATCATGTCCTCCCCGACGTCATTTCCCACCATCATGCACTCTTCCGGGGCGAGGCCGATCCGGCGCAGAATCTCCCGGTAATAATCCGGATTCGGCTTGCAGTACCCGATATTTTCGTATGTCGTGTACAGTTCAAAATCTTCCGGCGCAAGTCCCGCCCAGCGGATCCTGCTTTTCGTTGCGACTTCGGGAAACAGAGGATTTGTCGCCAGCACCGGCCGAAGTCCTTTTTCTTTTACGAGACGGATGACTTCCGCTGCCTGCGGGGCAAATCCGCAGAACATCTTTGCTTTCTGGAAATCATTTGCGTAAAAATCTTCGAAAATGGGAATGTCCTGCCGGGCTTCTTCCCCGTAAATGCCGCAGAAGTATTTCCAGAAAGCCTCGTCATTGAGACATGAGCCGTCATTTTTCACCATTGCGGCGACGCCGCCCCAGACCGCCTTAATGAGCGATTTGGGTTCGTAGCCGTGCGGAACCATTTTCTCAGCGAGAAACCGGAAATAACCGTTGACGAAGACGTCCATGTCCATCGGGAGCAGCGTCCCGTCCAGATCAAATAATACCGCTTTAATTGCCATCTAAAACCTCAAAGACTTTATCCGCCACTTCCCCTGCGACTGCCAGCTTGTAAGCCAGCCGGTTTTCCTTTGGCGGAAGACTGATATGATACGTTCTTGTGCCGCTCTTCATGCTCAGCGCGAAATAGACCTCTCCCGGCTCCGACGCCTCCGGATTGGCGGGGTCGGTATTTCCCATCGTGCCCGTCACGCCGATCCCGAGATCCGCCTGATAGGCCGCCCGGCAGGCCTCCGCCATAGCGGCTGCCGTCTCCTCGGAGTATACGGTGTATTTTTCGATCACCTCTGCCGGAACGCCCTGCATGATCTTGGCCTCATTGCAGTAGGTCACGAATGCGCCGCGGAGTACAGCCGAAGAGCCCTCCGTATCCGTAATAAGCGAGGCGATCTGCCCCGCTGTCGCGCTTTCCATAGTTGTAACAGTCAGTTTTTTCCGAATCAGCAGTTTCGTCAGGCGCTCATACGCCGCGCGGATCCGGATCTCTGTCTCTTGCATTATCTTATAACCTGTCTTCTTTCCGGGAACTGTTCCGCTTAATCCGTGTAAACGTCAAATACATTATCCCAGACATCCCTGACTCTGCCCGGTCCTATGGAAATAAAAACATTTCCGGCACCGTCAATATATTGATTTCCTCCGTTAGGAGTCAGGTAATGCCTCTCCCCATAGATCTCCACGTACTGGCCCCGCGATTTCCCGCCGACCCCGCCGACCCCGCCGACAAGGAGCAGTCCCAGCACGATCACGACCGCCGCCGATCCGAGAATGCCCGCGCACGCTCCGATCACAAAACGCAGCGGTCCGATCCACAGGCCCGCAAACCGGCACTCAATGAGAGACCAGACGATGGTGACGACCATCATGATGCAGAGCAGCGCGTTCCAGAATTCTTCGTGTTCAAGCGGATTTCCGGTATGCTCTTCCCATGCCAGCGCGAACGCCGCCGGGATGTTGATAATGATCGGCAGAGGAGACAGAATCTTGTATTTTTTCGGCGCTCTCGGCACCGGATTCTTTTTTCTCCGAACAATAAGAACGATGATCAGAGCCGGAATTCCGATATAAAACAGAATCATAAGGAGAATCGTCAGAATACCTTCAGCCATGTGTGTAAACCTTCCTTCCATGAGGGTAAAGCAACATTTCCTTCTGTATTGATTATACAGAAAAAAATGATCATTTTTTGCGGTCATTCAGCATTTTCTCTCTTCCACACCGCTTTGGCAAATACCGCCGCAAGCAGCGCCATGAGACCAACCGCCGCTTCCAATGCGGCCGTCGGAATGCCTGCCCCCGAAAGGATCACCGTCAGCGTGTCCACAGCCCAATGGACCAGGATCGCGGCAATATACAGATAGCCTTTGCCTTTCTTCTTCACCGCAAACCATACCAGCACGGAAAGCGCAATGTGCAGCACAATGGCAAAGATCCGTTCGATTCCTCCCATAAGGAACATGTGAGGCTGCATTGTCGTCAGCTGCTGAATGCTCTGCTCCACCTGGGTGAGCGCTTCAGCGGGCACTTTTTCCGTCAGGGCGGACATATTTCCGGTATTGATGAGGATCGACCAGATGATATTGTTGATCATCGTCGTCCCGACAAGGGCGATTGCCTCAAATCCTCCGTGCCCCGCGCCATACATGACCGCATTGATGTTCTTGTTCAGGTTCTTCCTCAGAACCGTCTTAAATGCCAGAAACCTTCCAGTCTCCTCAAACAGTCCCGCCATAAAACCGCCGTAAATCCCGTACAGCCAGGTATTGTTCCGGATCGTCTCCCCGACCGGCAACGCGAACACGATTCTGTGGACCATTGCTTCCAGAATCAGGGCAAATACCAGCATGACCGCACACCCGACAAAGAAAGGCGCGAGATCCGCCTTTTTTGAGATCCGCAGATACAGCAGCAGCCCGATCGGCACTCCGAACCCGATGGCGCATGAAACTGCCATAAACAGAATGGACAGCGTTGGTACCATTTCTTTATCTCCTTTCGCTTTTCCTGTTCTTATAGACGAATATCAGCCTGGCGCGTGCCGCTCAGCTCTGCGCATGCCTGTCAGCTCTGTGCCTGCTTCTCAGCCCTCCTCCGACAGTTCTGAAAATATGCGTCCATCTGCAGGAACGTAGTCTGTGAGCGAAGCGTATAATATTCTGTTTTTTCCTCTGTCTTCCAGATCAGCGCGATGGCTGTGCCGTCTTCGAGCCCGGTAAAGGAAAGAGAGTTTCCGTCCAGCGCAAGCGTGATGGTCTTAGCATTTGTCTCCGACCGTTTCCGGTTAAATACCGTCGTATGTTCGTCCATCAGGAACCTGTTATAATAATCGGATGCTTTTTTATCCAGCGGAAAGACGGTTTCCCCCTGCGACAGCATGACCTTCTCCGCGGGGGCCGCGAGGATCGCGTCATTGATCTCCAGCGCCGTTCTGCGGAACTGCGTTTTCAGTACCAGTACATATCCTATGAAAATAAGCACCGCCGCAGCCATGGCAACCGCTGCCGCACAGCACGCCAAAAAAGCAGTGCTCTTTGCGCGCTGGGCTTTTGTGTAACTGTGCTGATTCCGCATGTTCATTTCTCCTTTTCGGGTTAGAATCTTACTGATCCACTATTACTTAATACTATGCTCCGGCTGTGACACAGACATCACGGCCCGGAGACGGTCAGCTGCGGATTTCAGCAGTGCTTCTTCAGAAACGCAAGTACTTTATCCATCACTTCATCCTGATAAAACAGGTCATCACCGTGGAGAGCGCCTTCGATCACATAGAATTCGGTGTACACGCCGCATTCCGTCAGTTTTTTGTAGAATAATTCACTCTGTATGATCGGGACGACGACGTCCGCGCCGCCGTGCAGGATCATGGTCGGCGGTGTGTTTTTACTGACATAACTGATGGCGCTCGCCTTTTCCGCCGTCTCATCGGAGTATCCTACGCCGAGATACTCTTCCGTTGTAAAATACGGGACGTCATCATTTGCCGGAAGGCTTTTGCTGCTGTCGTCGCCGCGCTTTGTCATTTCCACAACGCCGTAAAAATCGACGATCCCGGCGACCCTGCTGTCCTGCTCAAGATATTCGCCCTGTTCAAATTCTTCGATGCCGCCCGTCACGCCGGCGAGGGATGCCAGTGATCCGCCGGCGGATTCGCCCATAATAAAGATCTTTTCCGGATCGATGCAGAAATCTTTCGCGTGTGCTTTCAGATACCGAATCGCCGCTTTCACGTCAATGAGCGGCGCCGGAAATCTCGCTTCACTGCTCGTCCGGTACTCAACAGACGCGACCACAAATCCCGCGCGGGCGAGCCTCACAAATTCCGGCATCCAGATCGAATGATTCACGACCCGGTACGCGCCGCCGCACAGCCAGACCACCGCCGGACAGGCCGCGTGATCCTCCCGGTGCTTCGGGACGATCAGATCCATTTTAAGATCCGTAAATGTCCCATTGTACCAGACGGGTACGGTGGAGTAGCCAAGTCCCGTGACGAGGGATAATACTTCCTGTTTTCGTTCTGTTTTTATAATCTGTCTCATTTTCCGCCTCCGACAGTGCTGTCATTATCTTTTGACTTCCTCTGCAACCGGGGCCCGGCTTTTCTCATAACCTGCTGGTTATCTGTATCAGTCCGTGCTCCGCCACCTTTTTCATCGTTCCCGGATTCAGCTGGTCTTCCACCTCGATCCATGCGGCTGTTCCTTCCAGCATTTCACGCATGCACTGCAGCGCGTCCCCAAGTGCTTCCGGGAAAAGGCTCTGCCCAAATCCCCTGAAATCGTGATGTCCGTTGAAAACAGCGTCATACCGGTCGCGCATTCCAATGATCCGCTGCAGGCCGTCCGCAGCCTCCCGGAGCATTTCCTCCCGGGAGCAGTTCCAGCCGGATCCCAAAATGAGGTTCCGGTTGCACGCATCCGCGCAGAACAGGATCCTGCTCTGATCATCGATAAATACCATCTCCCCCGGAGTGTGCCCCGGGCAGTCAAAGCAGCTTACCGTTCTTCCTCCAAGCTCGAAAATATGTCCGTCCCGGATCGGCACTTTCTCCGGTGTCCGCTCCCATGGCCGGATGTCCCGTCCCGGATCGTAATCAAAATGCTTTCCGCCGCCGCGCGCCGCAATCATCTCCGCGTAATGCCGGCGAAACTCTATTGTTGTCATCTGCGGGTTTCGGTTCCAGTCCAAATCTTTCTCATTGACAAAAACCCGCTCAAAGAATCCGGCTCCTCCGAAATGATCGCCGTGCGCATGGGAAATCACAACGTCATATGGCTTGTCCGTAATCCGATTCTCCAGCACCCAGCGCAGATCACCGATTCCAACGCCCGTATCAATGAGGAGCGCTCTTTCACTTCCGACAATTACAAACATACTGGCGCACTCAAACTCATCAATCTCAAATACGCCGTCCGCTATTTCATAGAATGGAAGACTTCTTGTGATCATTGTGCCTTTTTCCTATCTTACAGTGCGGTTTCGAATACTTCGCGTACTTTTTCTTTGCATTCCTCGAAGCGTTCGCCCGGATGTGCTTCATAGACTTTCCGGCCATCGACGATAAATGTCGGAACATAGTAATAATCATATTTCGCCGAGATCTCCGGATGCTCGTTTTCATTGATCATCTCCACTTCAAGTCCGGCAAAGTTCTGATTTTCTTCCTTCAGTTCCTGCATCGCCTTTTTAGCATTTGCGCAATAGGGGCATCCGTTCATGTAGAACATCATTATTTTTTTCATGTTCGTTTCCTTTCCTCTTCAGACAGCTGATTTATCCCCGGCCCGATCCTTTTCTTTCCGGGAAGAATGCTGTCTTATTGTTTATCTCCGATTTTATCGGCAGTCCATTCATCAACTGCCTTGCGAAGCTCTGTGAAAAAGGGGGAAAATGCCATATTCTCCTGCCCATAAGTATACTGCAGATCATATTCCAGCGGCAGCCATGTGGCCAGATCGGACTCATTATGCGCGATCAGCGCCTCCAGTTTGTCCAATGCTTTATAGGTCTTCGCTTCTTTGGTCTCCAGCGCTTCCATTTCCGAAAGCAGATCCAGCCATTCCTGCTTCTGCCTCTCCGGGAACCGCTTCACCCACTCCCGGTAAATGTCGATTTCCGTGCCCGTATCATCCCTGCTCTTCAAAAAAGCGGGAATATCGCCGGTAAATGACTCCCCGAGGTCATGGATCAGACACATCCGGATCACTTTATTCATATCAAGCGCCGCAAATTCTTCCTCGCCGGACAGCAGCATCGCCATAAGCGCCAGCCTCCAGCTGTGCTCGGCGACACTTTCCCTGCGGTAAGGGCCCCGGGCATCGGTCTGATCTGCTCTATCTGATTCAGCCGGATCGTCATCGGAAGAGTCCAACGTCATCCAGCAATGCCGCATCGTTGTTTTTAACTTGCCTGCCTGTTTTATAATCTCTAAAAATTCATTAGGAGTCATACTTTTTTTGTTCCTGTCCATTTGTAGCTTTTCCCCGTGCACAGACCGGCTTTTTCCTCTCCATTTACGGTCCTTTTCACTATTTGACCGTTATCCGTCAGTTTGTTTTACGCCCTGCTTCAAGCCATTCTTTTGCGGAAACCGCTACCCTGTGGTAATCATTTGTCAGCACAGTGTCCACGCCCTTCTCCAGGCAGCGCACTGCTTCCTGAGGATCATCCGTCCAGAAATAATTGACCCGGATATTGTTTCGATGACATTTATCAATCATTTTTGAAACGTAATCAGGTGGATTCATTTCAAAATGTGGCTGAAACAGCTGTATTTTCCTGCAGTTATAGCGAATAGCCGTCTCAGCGTAATCCTCGTGCGGATCCTCGCCGGCGCCTGCACACCGGGCAATTTCAGGCGCATTTTCAAGAAGAATTTTCAGGATTTCATGCTCACCGACCTTGAAATAACAATAATCTTCCGCGTGATATTTCCGGATCAGGGCGATGATTTTTTCGAGATGCCCCTCGGGGATCCAATTGACAAACTGTTCGCTGTTCCGGGTAAAGAAATTAACAGCAATACGGCTTTCCGTGCAGCGCGGAGCCGCCTCCCTGTATTCTATCTCCGTACATTTTGCCGACTTCAGATGAATATTCATAATTGTCCGGCACGCCAGCTTTTCGAGAATCTCTTCAAACCGCAGGATCCGAAGGCCGGCAAATTCCGGAGCCGTTTTCACACCGAAATCATATTCCAGCAGTTCCTTATAAGAATGCTCATAAACAAATCCTGTCCCGTCCGATACCCGGTCCAGAACCGGGTCATGAATCGAGACAATTTCTCCATCCGTCGTCCACCAGAGGTCGAATTCGATCTCATCAGCCCCCATCGCGATCGCCGCGCCGAACGCCGGCATGCTGTTCTCCGGGGCGATGGTATTGAACCCGCGGTGCGCGCATATTCTCGGATATGGTCTTTCTTTGTCGGTAAGGATTTTCCGGTTATCACTCATGTGGCTTCTGCTCCCGCTCCCTGTTTTTCTACAGTTTTTATCCTGCGATTTCTGTTCCTGTGGTTTTCCGCACCTCTTTCACATTTGTTCAGGTTTCTTTATCTGTATTCCCTGCGCTCTTATCCTGCTCAGTTCTTTTGTCTATGTTTTCTGTGCTCTTGTCCTGTTCAGCTTCTTTGTCTATGTTTTCTGGACTCTTGTCCTGCTCAGCTTCTTTGTCCATGTTTTCTGGACTCTTTCCCTGTTCGTCTTTATTTTCTTTATTTGAGAACAGCTTCTTTCGAATCAGGGCGGGCACATTTATTTTCTTCTCTTTTCCTGTTTTGATCCCCGCAAACCCCGGTATATGCCGGATCAGCATGATGACGGTAAGTGCAGCCGCGATCAATGTCATTTCCATACTGAATTTGAAATAGGCAATCGGCACAAATGCGAGCGGAATCAGTACGCCTCCGTATGGGAGATACTGCGTAATAAACACACCCAGCATTCCCACTATCATTGCGAGAATTCCCCACAGTGGATGAATACAGAACAGAACTGCGCACGTGGAAGAGACGCCTTTTCCGCCCCGGAACTTATGCCACACAGGATAATTGTGCCCGATCACCGCCCCGAGACCGGCCCAGGCGGTCGCAAATGCTCTGTATTCGGGATAAAGCAGGAATCCGCACAGCAGACAGGGAAGAACGGTTTTCAAAAGATCGCCAATGAGCACGAAAATGCCCGGTTTAAAGCCGCACTGCGCCATGATATTTGCCATGCCGGGATTGCCGCTGCCGATATCAAATGCGCTTTTGCGGGCGTATTTACGGGCAACAATTTCCGCTGTGAGGATATTGCCGAAAATATATCCGATCAGGATACAGATTAATCGAAACATAATACTCCATTCTTGGAGAATCCTGAGTCTTAAGCTGAGCCGGTGCTTTGTCAGAAACTTAATTTTCCGGTCAGAACCGGAACATTTTCAAACCCGGCTTTCACACGCCCTGCTTTCCAAATTGGTTCAGTATCTTTAGTCAGAATTGTCTTAAGTCAAAGAAAGTAATGTTCAAACATCATTATGAGATATTTTCTGTTTAACGGATTCCTTCGGGTTTCATGTGTCAAAACCAATTGCTCTCCCGGAAAAATCCCGTTTTTTTCGTAAAGAGAAAGCCTGTTCATTGTTCTTTCATTATATGAAAACTCATCCATTTTTCCAAGATGTTCGAGGAACATACTTCTTCGTTGTTTAACATGAAGGACAGTAAAATCAGGATGAATAATCCCATATCCTTTCAGATATATTGGACATTCATAACGGTAAGGAATCCCCATATCGCTTAGGGTATCCGCAATAATAGCTTCTGACTTGGAGCGCACCCGCTCATTTCTGGCCGAATAATGCTCCGGATCATTTTTGTCGAACTCCTTAGGAGTATATTTATAATTTTCCCATTCTTTTATGAATTGCTCATCCGTCAGATAAATCGGACGAACTAATAATTGCCTCTCATCTGACAAATTGAAATAGATATCCTCCGGAAGAACAGATGGTTTATTTTTCTCTACTTTCTTCAAAAAAGAAAGCTCCTTCTCAGCCGTTTTTAAGACTTCCTCATCATATGTTTTCTGAGCAAGACCGGCTGCTAATTCATGGTCCTTTTTTCTTATATACCTTCCAACAGGATCATTAGATTCCTTTCGATGATAATAGTGTACTTCTCTCTTGTGTTTTGATATTCGCAGGGCTCCTTCAGGAGATTTTAAGAGAGCTTTCTTTTTTTGGGCGATCAGTTCTTTTAAGAAAGTTTCTCTTTGTAAAACATATGTATTCAGGAATGAGTTTTCTGACGGACTGCTGATTTTCATATTTATTACTCTCCTTATGAATTATTATGATTGTTTTATAAAGATGTTGGTTTTTCGGTCGATCGGGCTCTGTTCTTACCTGTTCGTCTTAATTATCAACATCAGGCATCTTGCTTTCTCAGTCGATCGGGCTCAGTATCTGTCCGTTCGTCCTAATTATCAACATCAGGCATCTTGCTTTCTCAGTCGATCGGGCTCTGTATCTGCCCGTTCGTCCTAATTATCAACATCAGGCATCTTGATTTCTCAGACGAACGAGGCCCGTACCTGCCTGTTCGTCCTATTTTTCAGAGTCTGGCATCTTGATTTCTCAGACGAACGAGGCCCGTACCTGCCTGTTCGTCCTATTTTTCAGAGTCTGACATCTTGATTTCTCGGACGAACGAGCCTTGTTCCTGCCCGTTCGTCCTATTTTTCAAAGATTTGCCCTCGGGAATAAGAACTATAAAAGGATTAGAAAAGAATTAGATAAAGGATCAAAAAAGAATCAAATAAAACATCAGAAAAGAATCAAATAAAACAACACTCAGATAAGAATAAAGAAATAAAGATTTCAAGAACAATACTATAAAGAATAAAAGAAGCGTTATAAGTCCTAAAACAATATAACTGGATTTCACCCCAAAATGACGAAAACCCGGAAGTCAGTGACTTCCAGGTTTCCGGTTTTCTTTTTTTTATACAGCAGTTTCTTTCAAATCACTTTGACAGAAACCAACCGATGCTTTTGTTTTCGACGATCTATTAGTCGATAACGGAAGCGACACGGCCCGAACCAACAGTACGGCCACCTTCGCGGATAGCGAATGTAAGACCCTGTTCCATAGCGATCGGGTGGATCAGCTCGATGGTCATCTCGATGTTGTCGCCCGGCATGCACATCTCGGTTCCTTCCGGAAGGGAGATAACGCCAGTAACGTCAGTTGTTCTGAAATAGAACTGCGGACGATAGTTGTTGAAGAACGGAGTGTGACGGCCGCCTTCATCTTTGGTCAGGACGTAAACCTGAGCGGTGAATTTCTTGTGGCAGGTAACAGAACCCGGTTTAGCAACAACCTGTCCACGAACGATCTCTGTTCTCGCGATACCACGAAGCAGGCAGCCGATGTTGTCGCCGGCCTCAGCGTAGTCGAGGAGTTTGTGGAACATTTCAATACCTGTAGCAACAGAAGTCTTCTTGTCTTCGCTGATACCAAGGATCTCAACCGGATCGTTCAGTTTCAGAGTACCACGCTCAACACGGCCTGTAGCAACAGTGCCACGTCCGGAGATCGTGAAGACGTCTTCTACCGGCATCAGGAACGGCTTATCTGTTTCACGAGCCGGTTCCGGAATCCATTCGTCAACAGCATCCATAAGTTCCATGATGTTGTCAGCCCATTCGCAGTGCGGATCTTCAAGAGCCTTCAGAGCGGAGCCGCGGATGATCGGTGTGTCATCGCCCGGGAACTCATATTCGTTCAGCTGATCACGGATTTCCATATCGACAAGGTCAAGAAGCTCTTCGTCATCGACCATATCGCACTTGTTCATGAAAACGACCATAGCCGGAACACCGACCTGACGAGCGAGCAGGATGTGCTCTTTGGTCTGAGCCATAACACCGTCGGTAGCCGCAACAACGAGGATAGCACCGTCCATCTGAGCAGCGCCGGTGATCATGTTTTTAACATAGTCAGCGTGGCCTGGGCAGTCAACGTGTGCATAGTGTCTCTTCGCGGTCTCGTACTCAACGTGAGCGGTCTGGATCGTGATACCACGTTCTCTCTCTTCCGGAGCTTTGTCGATGTTTGCGAAATCGACGAACTGGTTGCCTGCGCACGGAACTCTGTCAGCCAGAACTTCCGTAATAGCAGCGGTAAGAGTTGTTTTGCCGTGGTCAACGTGACCGATCGTGCCGATGTTTACATGCGGTTTGCTTCTGTCAAATTTCTGCTTTCCCATTTCGAATAATCCTCCTTACAAAATATGTCTGTTCGACAATTCAATGCGCCCCCTGTCATAAAGAGGCTGTTTCTTTTTCGGGGATGCCAAAGGATATTATATTGCATAGACACCCTCTTTGCAAGCCTGAATTTGCCGTGTTATCAGCAAATTCGGGCTTTCCGGGCTCCTTCGCATTTCCCTTTGGAACGCCGGCCTTTTCGTTTTTTGCCGGATCATTTCCTGTTCAGAGCCAGTGCTCTGTGATTGTGTTTTTTCGTTTGTTACTTGCTGTGGGTGTTGAGGAGCTTGTCCATCATATTCTTCGGCACCGGTTCATAGCGTTCAAAGAACATCGAATAGTTTCCGCGTCCCTGTGTCTTCGAACGGAGATCCGTCGCATAACCGAACATCTCGGAAAGCGGCACAAAACCTCTGATCATCCGTCCTCCGCCGATATCATCCATGCCCTCGATTCTTCCGCGGCGGGAATTGATATCGCCGATGACATCGCCCATGTAATCTTCCGGCGTCGTGACTTCCACACGCATGATCGGTTCCAGAAGGATCGGTTCCGCCTTGGACATCGCTTCCTTAAATGCCAGAGAACCGGCAATGTGGAATGCCATCTCCGAGGAGTCGACCTCGTGATAGGAACCGTCGTAGCAGTTCGCGTGAACGCCGACGACCGGATATCCGCCGAGAATACCGGCGCGCATCGCATCCTGAATACCCTCGTCAACTGCCGGAATGTATTCCTTCGGAATATTTCCGCCGACGACCGTGCTCTCGAAGGAGTACAGGTTCTCTCCGTTCGGATCCATCGGCTCAAACTTGACTTTGCAGTGTCCGTACTGGCCGCGTCCGCCGGACTGACGGGCGTATTTGCTGTCGACATCGGCCGGTTTGGAGATAGTCTCCTTGTACGCGACCTGCGGTGCGCCGACATTTGCTTCTACGTGGAACTCACGCAGCAGACGGTCGACGATAATCTCGAGATGGAGCTCGCCCATGCCGGCGATGATGGTCTGGCCCGTTTCCGCATTGGTGTGCTGACGGAACGTCGGATCTTCCTCCGCAAGCTTCGCGAGCGCGTCGCCCAGCTTGTCCTGGCCGGCTTTGGTCTTCGGCTCGATCGCGAGCTCGATAACCGGCTCCGGGAATTCCATCGACTCGAGGATGACCGGATGGGATTCATCACAGATCGTGTCGCCCGTCGTCGTGTTCTTGAAGCCGATCGCCGCGGCGATATCGCCCGAGTAGACCTTCTGGATCTCCATTCTCTTATTGGCATGCATCTGTAAAATGCGCCCGATGCGTTCCTTCTTGTTCTTCGTCGCGTTGAGGACGTAAGATCCGGAACTCACGGTTCCCGCGTATACGCGGAAATAGGCGAGCTTGCCGACGAACGGGTCCGTCATGATCTTGAACGCCAGCGCTGCAAACGGCGCGTCATCCGAAGACGGGACCGAAACCGGTTCTCCGTTCAGATCCGTTCCTTCGATCGCCGGAACATCCGTCGGGGCAGGCATGAACTCAATGACTGCGTCAAGGAGTTTCTGCACACCTTTGTTTTTGTAGGCGCTGCCGCAACAGACCGGAATGGCTTTGCCTTCGCAGGTCGCCCGGCGGAGCGCTTTTTTCATATCTTCAACTGATGGCTCGTTGCCGTCCAGATACTCCATCATGAGGTCATCGTCAAGATCACAGATCTTTTCGACGAGTTCCTGATGATACAGATCCGCGTCGTCTTTCATATCAGCCGGGATCTCTTCCAGGGAAATGTCCTCGCCCTTATCATCATTGTAGATATAGGCCTGCATCTCGAACAGATCGATAATGCCTTTGAACGTCTCCTCTGCGCCGATCGGCAGCTGCAGACAGATCGCGTTTTTGCCCAGCCGGTTCCTGATCTGGTCGACTGCGGCATAGAAGTTGGCACCCATGATGTCCATCTTGTTGATAAACGCCATACGGGGTACGTTATATTTATCGGCCTGGCGCCATACATTTTCAGACTGCGGTTCAACGCCGCCTTTTGCGCAGAAGACGCCGACGGCGCCATCCAATACGCGCAGGGAACGCTCAACCTCTACAGTAAAGTCGACGTGACCGGGCGTATCAATGATGTTGATACGGTGCTCCAGAGCACCCGGCGCTGTTTTCGTCTCTTTCTGCAGTGTCCAGTGGCAGGTAGTAGCAGCAGAAGTAATTGTGATTCCTCTCTCCTGCTCCTGCTCCATCCAGTCCATGGTAGCAGTACCTTCGTGTGTCTCACCGATTTTATAGTTGACACCCGTGTAGTATAAGATACGTTCTGTAAGCGTTGTTTTGCCCGCATCTATATGCGCCATGATACCGATGTTCCGTGTTCTTTCAAGGGGATATTCCCTTCCATTGGCACTCATCGGATCACCTCAATTAAAATCTGTAGTGAGCAAATGCCTTATTCGCTTCAGCCATCTTATGCATATCTTCTTTACGCTTGACAGAGGCGCCGGTGTTGTTCAGCGCATCCAGGATCTCGCCCGCAAGACGGTCGACCATGGTCTTCTCGGATCTCGCGCGGGAGAAATTGGTGAGCCAGCGTAGTGCAAGGGCCTGACGGCGGTCCGGACGGACCTCGATCGGTACCTGGTAAGTAGCACCGCCTACACGTCTTGCTTTGACTTCAAGAACAGGCATTATGTTGTTCATTGCTTCGTTAAATGCTTCCAGTGCCGGTTTTCCCGACTTTTCTTCGACCTTGGCAAATGCGCCGTAAACGATCTTCTGGGCTACGCCCTTCTTGCCGTCGAGCATGATGTTGTTGATCAGCTTTGTGACGACCTTATCGTTGTACATCGGATCCGCCAAGACTTCTCTTTTCTGAAGATGTCCTTTACGTGGCACGTTACTTCCCTCCTTAATCATTCAGATTAAATCTCAGGTACTCACATGTATTTACTTACTATGTGTTCGCACGGACGTTCTCTATGTCCCACAGCCGAACAAGGGACAGACGTAAGTATGCCGTACTTTATAGCAGCTAAATAAATAACTTGTGATACTAAGATATGTACAATTATTATTTCTTCGGTCTCTTTGCGCCGTATTTCGAACGCGCTTTTCTGCGGTTCGCAACACCTGCGGTATCCAATGTGCCGCGGATAATGTGATATCTGGTACCCGGAAGGTCCTTTACACGTCCGCCGCGGATCATAACAACGCTGTGTTCCTGAAGGTTGTGGCCTTCACCCGGAATGTAGCTTGTTACTTCGATGCCGTTGGAAAGACGGACTCTCGCGATCTTACGAAGCGCGGAATTCGGTTTCTTCGGCGTAGCGGTCTTAACGGCTGTGCAGACGCCGCGCTTCTGCGGAGAAGAGGCATCGATCTGCTTCTTCTTCAGAGAATTGAAGGTCTTCTGCAGTGCCGGTGCCGTAGACTTTTTCACGCTTGTCTCACGGCCTTTCCGAACTAACTGGTTAAATGTAGGCATTCTTTACGTTTCCTCCTTATCTGATTTCGTTCGGCTGTAAATATACATCAAAGTGCTTCCCGCACACCAGGTGCGCGGGAAACACGCTTGAACTTTTGCATTATATCGCCGGATCGGCGATTCGTCAAGACAATACTGTCTCTTCTTCGGAATCAATTTCTTCCGCAAATTCTTCCAGCGTCTCCGCGGTTTCCTCTGCAGCGATCACTTCTTCCGCTTCATCGGCAGGCTCTTCTGCTGCCGCCGCCGGGGTCTCATTTTCCGCTGCTTCCGCTGCCTGCGCGATGCGGTCATCCGTATCGAGGTGGACGTCGCGGTAACGGCGAAGGCCTGTGCCGGCCGGGATCAGCTGGCCGATGATGACGTTCTCCTTAAGGCCGATCAGCGGATCGATCTTTCCTTTGATCGCCGCATCCGTGAGGACCTTTGTGGTCTCCTGGAAGGATGCCGCGGACAGGAAGGAGTTGGTCGCAAGTGATGCTTTCGTGATACCGAGAACAACTCTTGTGCCTTCCGCCGGGATCATGCCGTCTGCCATGAGTTTTTCATTGGTCTCATCAAACTCGAGGTAATCGACCAGGGAGCCCGGAAGGTAATCCGTATCGCCGTTCTTTTCGATGCGTACTTTCTTCAGCATCTGACGGACAATGATCTCAATGTGCTTATCGTTGATATCAACGGACTGGCTTCTGTAGACCTTCTGTACTTCGCGCAGCATGTAGTCCTGTACGGAAGCGATGCCCTTGATCTTCATGATATCGTGCGGATTCAGGGAACCTTCCGTCAGCGGATCGCCCGCCTCGATCTCCTGTCCGTCCGCGACGCGCAGTCTCGAACCGTACGGGATGAGATAGGTCTTGCTGATGCCGTGTTCCTCATTTTCCACGACGACTTCATTTTTCTTCTTTGTTTCCACGACGCGGACGGTTCCGGCGATCTCGGATACGATCGCGAGACCCTTCGGCTTACGGGCTTCGAAAAGCTCCTCAACGCGCGGAAGACCCTGTGTGATATCGCCGCCCGCGACGCCGCCGGTGTGGAAGGTACGCATCGTCAGCTGCGTGCCCGGTTCACCGATGGACTGTGCCGCGATAATACCGACGGATTCGCCGACCTGTACCGCTTCACCGGTCGCCATATTGGCGCCGTAACATTTGACGCAGATGCCGAGTTTCGAGCGGCATGTCAGAATGCTGCGGATCTTGACCTTTTTAATGGCTTTGCCATCTTTGCCGACACCGAATTTCAGGACGCGCTCTGCGCGGCGCGGCGTGATCATGTGATTGGCTTTGACGAGAATATTTCCATCCGCATCGACGATATCCTCCGCCGCAAAACGGCCCTGGATACGCTCGCGGAGACTCTCGATCTCTTCCTTGCCTTCCGTAAACGCGCTGACGTAGATGCCCGGAATCTCTTCCTGATCCTCTGCGCAGTCCATCTCACGGATAATCAGCTCCTGCGATACGTCTACGAGACGTCTTGTGAGGTAACCGGAGTCCGCTGTACGGAGCGCCGTATCGGACAGACCTTTTCTCGCGCCGTGCGCGGACATGAAGTATTCCAGAACGTCCAGACCTTCACGGAAATTGGACTTGATCGGCAGCTCGATCGTGTGACCGGTCGTATCCGCCATCAGGCCTCGCATGCCGGCAAGCTGTTTGATCTGCTTATCGGAACCACGGGCACCGGAATCCGCCATCATGTGGATGTTGTTGTACTTGTCGAGACCTTCGAGAAGCTTCTTGGTGAGAGCTTCGTCCATGTTTCTCCAGGTATCGATGACTTCTTTGTAGCGCTCTTCTTCGGTGATGAAGCCGCGGCGGTAGTTCTTCGTGATCTGGTCCACCGCTGCCTGCGCCTCTTCGATCATCTGCGGTTTTTCCGGCGGAACGCGCATATCGGAAATGGAAACCGTCATTGCCGCGCGGGTCGAATACTTGTAGCCCATCGCTTTGACGTGGTCGAGCACTTCCGCTGTCTTGGTCGCGCCGTGGATATTGATAACTTTTTCAAGGATCGATTTCAGTTTCTTCTTATCTGTAAGGAAGTCGATCTCAAGGAGCAGGGCATTTTCCGGAACCTCGCGGTCCACAAAACCGAGATCCTGCGGGATCACTTCGTTGAACAGGAAGCGTCCCAGCGTCGACTCCACGATACCGGAGATCATGGATCCGTCCGGCATCGCTTTCTGACGGCGGACTTTGATCCGGCTCTGCAGCGTAATGACGCCGTTCTCGTAAGCCATGATCGCTTCGTTGATGCTCTTAAAGCACTTGCCTTCGCCCTTTGCGCCTTCGCGGAGCTGTGTGAGGTAATAAATACCGAGGACCATGTCCTGAGACGGTACCGCTACCGGACCGCCGTCCGACGGCTTCAGCAGGTTGTTCGGCGAGAGCATCAGGAACCGGCATTCCGCCTGAGCTTCTACGGACAGCGGCAGATGGACCGCCATCTGGTCACCGTCGAAGTCCGCGTTGAAAGCGGTACATACGAGCGGGTGAAGCTTGATCGCTTTACCTTCGACCAGGATCGGTTCAAAGGCCTGGATGCCGAGACGGTGCAGCGTGGGCGCGCGGTTCAGCATGACCGGGTGATCCGTGATGACATCCTCGAGGACGTCCCAGACCGGCGATTCCATACGCTCGACCATCTTCTTCGCGTTCTTGATGTTGTGCGCCATCTGACGCTCGACAAGCTCTTTCATGACAAACGGCTTGAACAGCTCGATAGCCATTTCCTTCGGCAGACCGCACTGGTAGATCTTCAGTTCCGGTCCGACGACGATAACCGAACGGCCGGAGTAGTCGACACGTTTGCCGAGCAGGTTCTGGCGGAAACGTCCGGATTTACCCTTCAGCATATCGGAGAGGGATTTCAGCGGGCGGTTGCCGGGGCCTGTGACAGGACGGCCGCGGCGGCCGTTGTCGATCAGCGCGTCCACCGCTTCCTGCAGCATGCGCTTTTCGTTGCGGACGATGATGTCCGGAGCGCCGAGCTCAAGAAGTCTCTTGAGGCGGTTGTTGCGGTTGATGATCCTGCGGTACAGATCGTTGAGGTCGGACGTCGCGAAACGGCCGCCGTCCAGCTGTACCATCGGGCGGAGATCCGGCGGAATGACGGGGATCACCGTGAGGATCATCCATTCCGGATGATTGCCGGATTTCAGGAAAGCTTCCACGACCTCGATCCGCTTGATGATGCGGGCTCTTCTCTGGCCGGTGGTCTCTTTCAGTTCTTTTTTGAGGGCTGCGGACTCCTGCTCAAGATCGATCTTTTCAAGCAGTTCCTTGATCGCCTCTGCGCCCATGCCGGCTCGGAAGCGGTCGCCGAACTCATCTCTCG
>SVDL01000042.1 GCA_015057835.1 Lachnospiraceae bacterium | reverse complement strand
AAACTGTCAAAAAGGTCCGGAAGTATTGTCTCAAAAACTGTCACTCAATGAAAGATAAGTACGTTGTACCGCTTACTAATGAAACGTGATATGGTGGAAGCTATCCTTGCAATGAGCGAATACAACCGGTTTTCAAAAGGTATTTTTGGATGGGTTGGTTTCAGGACAAAGTGGCTTCCCTACGAAAATAGAGAAAGAGCAGCGGGAGAGACAAAATGGAGTTTTTGGAAACTGCTGCGGTACGCGTTGGATGGGATCATTAACTTCAGTCAGGCACCGTTGAACATCGCTTCCTGGATGGGCACATTTATGACTATTGTCTCATTCGCAGCAATCGTCTTTATTGTTTTACGCAAATTAATATTTGGGGATCCGGTAGCCGGATGGGCGTCAACGATATGTATTGTAGTTTTTATCGGAGGCATTCAATTGATGATCTTAGGCATCATAGGAAAGTATCTGTCAAAAACGTACTTAGAGGTAAAGAACCGGCCGCATTTTATTATCAGTGATAGTAATTTTAATGATGTAAAGAAAATCGGATAAAGGGATGGAGAACAATGAAAGGCGGCCGCATGGCCGCCTTTCTATTAGCGATATCCTTCTGGATTTAAACTCTGCCACTTCCACGAACTCGCGCACATATCATCTAACGTAAGCTCGGCTGTCCAGCCGAGCACTTCTTTTGCCTTGGCCGGATCGGAATAGCAGGTAGCGATATCACCGGGTCTGCGCGGATCGATCACGTACGGAAGATCCTTGCCGCAGGCTTTGGAGTAAGCCTTAATGATATCAAGAACAGAATATCCCGTTCCTGTGCCGAGATTAAAGACATTCACACCCTGCAGTTTTTCCATCGCTGCAAGTGCCGCGAGGTGGCCTTTGGCGAGGTCAACGACATGAATATAATCACGTACGCCGGTGCCGTCCGGAGTATCATAGTCATTGCCGAAAACATGGACTTTCTCGAGCTGGCCGACGGCAACCTTTGCGACATAAGGAACGAGATTGTTCGGGATTCCTTTCGGATCTTCGCCGATAAGACCGCTCTCATGAGCGCCGATCGGATGGAAGTAGCGAAGAAGGATCACATTCCATTCCGGATCCGCTTTCTGAATATCAGATAGGATACGCTCAATCATGGCTTTTGTTGTGCCGTAGGGATTAGTTGTCTGTCCAAGCGGGCATTCTTCGGTGATAGGAATGAATGCCGGATCGCCGTAGACTGTCGCGGAAGATGAGAAGACAATGTTTTTGCATCCATGGTTCCGCATGACGTCGCACAGAATCAATGTTCCGGTGATATTGTTGTGATAGTATTCCAGCGGCTTCTGCACGGATTCACCGACGGCCTTAAGGCCTGCAAAATGGATCACAGCGTCGAACTGATCGGAAGCAAAGATATTTTCCAGAGCTTCCCGGTCAAGCAGATCCGCAACAACAAGGCGCGGCTTTGTGCCTGTAATTGTCTCGATTCGGTCGATGACTTTTTCGCTGGAATTTGCCAGGTTATCTACGATAACCGGTTCGTAACCTGCCTGGATCAGTTCTACGACTGTATGGGAGCCGATGAAGCCGGCACCGCCGGTAACCAGTATTTTCTTTCCCATCATGCTATATCTCCTTGGTGTTTTTTTGCTGGCAGAATAGGATATCATGCCAGAGCGTTTTTTCTGAAGTTGTTTATTATAGTTATGCCACAATGCTAAGGCTGTCAAAAGGACCGGCATCCAGTCCGGCCGTCAGCCGACCACCTCATGTGCCCCCTCACCGGTCTCCGCAATATAAAACTCCGCCTTTAAACCGGTCTTCTCTGTATAAGCCCTCCCAACGGACTCTATGAAGTTCTCGATCGCGTTATTCTCCACAATGCTCACCGTGCATCCGCCGAAACCAATACCGGTAATGCGCGAACCGATGACGCCGGGCGTATTCCAGGCCGCCTCGACGAGGCAGTCGACTTCCGGACAGGAAGCGCCGAAGAAATCGCGCAGCGAGATGTGAGATTCATTCATCAGTTTTCCGAAACGAGTGATATTGCCGACGTGCAGGGCGTTGTAAGCCTGCATGACGCGCTGATTTTCGTAAACGACGTGGCGCACGCGGTCGCGGACTTGCGGCATCGGAATCATGTCTTTGTAGGTTTCAAACTGGTCTGAGGTGACGTCACAGAGGCGGAGGATCGGAAGATTGTCCGCGAGGTATTTGGTGCCTTTTTTACAGTCGTCCAGGCAGCTGGTGAACAGCTCGTTCATGTTGGCGTGCTTGATGCCGCTGTTCGTGATGACGATATGCTTCCCGAGCAGCGAGAGCGGCGTGTATTTGAAGTGCAGGGAGGATGCTTTGAGGTAGATCGCATTATCCTTCTTACCGAACACGGACATGAACGCGCCGAGAATGCCGCAGCCGACGTTGAGAAAACTGTTTTCAGCATCCTGGTTCATCAGTACGAGATCGATGGGGGAAATGCCTTCGAACCCATACATTTTCATGATGGAATAGATCGTAACGGTGATGATCGACGCGGAGGACGAAAGGCCGCTGTTGAGCGGCAGCGTGCTGTCAAAGAAAATGTCGAAGCCGCAGGAAGGACGGTGCCCGTGCGCGATCATGGACCAGAGGCAGCCCATCGGGTAATTGACCCAGAAAATGCTCTCGTCCGGCCGCTGGTCCGCCAGCGGAAATTCGTAAATGCCGTCTTCCGGAAACTGCGCCGATGCGACGTGACAGACGTTGGAGTCGTTGCGCCGGATCGCGGCGTAGGTGCCGAGTGTGAGCGCAACGGGAAGAACGTGGCCGCCGTTGTAATCGGTGTGGTCGCCGAGCAGATTGACCTGGCCGGGCGCGAAGTAGACCTCAATGCCGTCGCGTTCGCCGCCGTAGGTTTTCAGGAATTCTTCGATCATCAGATCTTTATTGATCGCCATGGTATTTTCCTCATAGATATTGCAGAGTGAGAAAACTGCCTGTTTGGTAATAAGCCCACGCCTTAAAACGTCATCAAACCGAAGCTGCTTTCTTGTCTGTGTGCTCCTTAAAGTATAGGAGAAAAAACATTCTCTGACAAGTAAACAATTTGTAATGCTCTATTCACTTATCCTGCAATGATCTGCCATGAGGCGTCACATTTTCATCAGGAGACCGTCACATTTACTTCTCAACTGCGTCACAATTTCACCACATTTTGAGACAAAAATAAGAGGCATCAAAAGAAACAAAGGAGGCGGCATCATGAATACTTATGATCCTAATTCATTTCAACAATACAATGATTCCAACACAGAAGAAACCAACAATAACTTCCACGCACAGTCGATGAGCCCTCAAAATGAAACAGAGGGACAGAGAAACCGCGCGGATACAGACTGGAGCCGGACGTACTATTCTCAGGGACAGAGAAACGGTCAAATGTCCATGAACAGCAGATACAGTACACCGGGAGGAAGAAAGCCGAAGAAAAAGAACAGCATCAGAAAGAAGATCGCGGCGTTCGCGGCTCTGACAGTACTGTTCGGAGCAACGGCAGGCGGTACTTTCTACGGAGCGAAGACCATTGCCGGTAAGGTAGCCGGTGCGGTGGAAAGCGCAGAAGAGCAGCAGGAACAGCAGGAAGCGAAGGAGAAGGGGACGCAGACAAATGAAAGTGCCGCGGCAAACTCCGGTAAGATCGGGTCAACAGCGGATGCCAATAAGCAGTCTTCTCTGACAAAAGCTGTTTCAGACACGGATTATGATCTCGACGTCGCGGACATCGCCGAGAATACGATGCCGGCCATGGTAGCGATCACCAACACTTCTGTTGAGAAGGTCAGAAATTTCTTCTACGGCGGCATGCAGGATTACGAGAGCGTCAGCAAGGGAACAGGTGTTATTGTAGGACAGAACGACTCGGAGATCCTGATCGCGACAAACGCTCACGTGATCAACAATGCGGATACGATCTCAGTGACATTTGTCGATGAGACGACTGTGGAAGGTGCTGTGAAGGGTTCGGATACGAAAAATGACCTCGCGGTCGTCGCGGTGCCGATCGCGGATATTTCCGAAGATACTTTCTCTCAGATCAAGTTTGTTGAGATCGGCGATTCCGACGAAGTGAGAGTCGGCGAGCAGGTCGTGGCGATCGGCAATGCTCTCGGTTATGGCCAGTCAGTTTCCTCCGGATACCTCAGCGCGAAGGACAGAGGCGTTGAGACAGTGGAGACACAGAATGCCCAGCAGGATGAAGAGCAGGGAGAGACGGCAGGACTGCTGCAGACGGATGCGGCGATCAACCCCGGCAACTCCGGCGGCGCGCTGCTGAACATGCAGGGCCAGCTGATCGGCATTAACTCCGCAAAATATGCGGATACTTCCGTGGAAGGCATGGGCTTCGCAATTCCGATCAACTCCGCGGCTCCGATCCTTGAGGATATGATGAACCGTGAGACGCGCACGAAAGTAAGCAAAGAAGATATGGCTTATTTCGGAATCACCTGCTATTCGGTCTCGGAAGAGGCGGCGCAGTATTATCACATTCCGGAAGGCGTCTATGTACAGGATGTCAGCCAGGGCGGCGCTGCTGAGAAGGCAGGCATTAAGCAGGGCGATATTATTACGGCGATCGATGATCAGGAGATCACCTCGGATGAAGAGCTGACCAACACGCTTTCGTATTACGCATCCGGCGACAAAGCGACCGTGACGATCGCGAGAGCCGGCGCAGGCGGACAGTATGAAGATGTGACGGTGGAGATCACCTTTGGGAAACGTCCGCAGCAGTAAAGTTTAGAAAATGATTCAGAAGGGAGTATTTCTTATATCACTTTTAAATGCTGCGAAGCGGTTTAAACCATAACAAACCGGCGGGTTCTGGCCCGCCGGTATTTTTTATGGCTAATAATGCTGTTTAGAAGTGTTTCGTAAAACAAAGTGATAAAACACGTGTATAATGATGCTTATCGGAATCGGATGAATGATTCGTAAAGCGGTTCCGGCAACCTGAAAATATCATCCCTCTTTTTTACAGAAGATAAATCTTATGCTTCTTGCATTCCGCCCGCATTTCCTCGGGCCAGATGCTCGCCTGTACCTCGCCGACATGCGCGCGGTTGAGGAGCAGCATGCAGAGCCTTGACTGGCCGATGCCGCCGCCGATAGTGTAGGGCAGTTTGCCGTCCAGAAGCATTCTGTGGTACGGAAGCGTTGCGCGGTCTTCGCAGCCGGAGGCGCGGAGCTGGCGGACGAGGGAATTTTCGTCGACGCGGATGCCCATGGAGGAGATCTCGATGGAGCAGCCGAGAAGGTCGAACCAGAAGAGAATGTCTCCGTTCAGGTTCCAGTCGTCGTAGTCCGGCGCGCGGCCGTCATGCGGCTTGCCGTCCGGCAGATCCCAGCCGATCTTGGACAGGAAGACGGCACCGTACTCGCGGCAGATGCGGTTCTCGCGCTCTTTCGGCGTGAGATCCGGCCAGCGCTCATAGAGCTCCTGAGAGGTCACGAAATGGATCTCCTCAGGGAGGTGGAGCACTGCCTGCGGATATTTGTACCAGACTTCGTGTTCCATGTGTTTGATGATCTTGAAAATGTGGCGTACGACCTCGTGAAGTTTCGCGGTCGTGCGCTCTTTTCTGTCTATGACCATCTCCCAGTCCCACTGGTCGACATAGCAGGAGTGCATGTTGTCCATCTGGTCGTCGCGGCGGATCGCGTTCATATTGGTGTAGAGGCCTTCACCGATGTCGAAGCCGTATTCACCGAGCGCGAAGCGCTTCCATTTGGCGAGGGACTGGACGACTTCGATCTCATGTCCCGGAAGGTTTTTTAAGTCAAAGGAGACAGGGCGCTCAACGCCGTTCAGATTGTCATTGAGGCCGGACGCCTTGTCGACAAAAAGAGGCGCGGAAATGCGGGAAAGATTCATTTCTTTCCCGAACTCCTTCTGGAAGGTGTCGCGGATGTATTTGATCGCTTCCTGGGTCTCACGGATCGTCAGTCTCGGATCGTAGTCTTTCGGGTAAATAAGATCGCTCATAGATCACACCGTTCTTTCTGTAAAATATGAGTGTATTGTAATCAAAAACAGCTCATAAATAAAATACTTTTTTCGTTTGTTATATGATTCGCTTGTGCTATAATCAATAGAATAGTTTTATGAAGCAAATCCCGATTCTGCATGCGCAATATTGTAGTACAAAAAGATAGATTATGCAAATGACAGATAACATTCACCTTTCTCTGAAGGGAATCCGAAAATCTTATGAAGTCGGCGAGGTTCTGAAGGGCATCGATCTTGACATTGCACAGGGCGAATTCATCACTCTCCTCGGTTCCAGCGGCTGCGGCAAGACCACGACGATCCGCATTATTGCGGGGCTCGAGATGCCGGACGAAGGCCGCGTGATCCTCGACGGCACCGACATCACTGATCTCACCCCGGAAAAAAGAAATGTAAATACGATCTTCCAGAACTACGCGCTGTTCCCGCACATGAATGTCGCGGATAATGTTTCCTATGCCCTTAAGATCCGCAAAGTCGGCAGGGCGGAGCGCCGAGCGAAAGCGGAAGAGATGCTGAAGCTTGTACAGCTGGACGGTTATGGCGACCGCAAAGTCAGCGAACTTTCCGGCGGCCAGAAACAGAGGGTCGCGATCGCAAGGGCTCTTATTAACGAGCCTAAGGTCCTGCTTCTGGATGAACCCCTCGGCGCGCTGGACCTCAAACTTCGGCGCCAGATGCAGCTGGAGCTCAAGCGGATGCAGAAACGGCTGGGAATTACTTTTATTTATATTACGCATGACCAGGAAGAAGCCATCAATATGTCCGACCGCATCGCGGTCATGAACAACGGTCTTTTCGAGCAGATCGGGACGCCGGATGAGGTGTATTACCGCCCGAAGACCAGTTATGTGGCTAATTTCGTCGGAAATGCCAATATCATCCGGGAGAATGGAAAGACTTTCGCGGTGCGCTCGGAGAATGTGGTGATTCTTGAAAAAGAATCCTCCGGCGGCGTGAATACTGTAATGGACAATGATGTTTCCGGAGAAACCAATGAACTGTCAGCTGTAAAGGTTTTTTTGGAAAATACCGGAATCATTTCCCGAAATGCGAAAGTACTTGAGAAATCTTTTGCCGGCGGACAGCTGCGCATCGAATTTGAACTCGAAGACGGGCAGCATGTGGTCGCGAGCCGTTCCGGCATCAATTCAAAGCTGGAGGCGGGAGAAACGACGAAGATCGGCTGGAGCCCGGAAAATGCGGTCGAGGTGATCGACGATGGGATCTGAGGGAAATACTGTGAGCAGTGCCGGAAATCTGCCCGGCGGCAGTGTCCCAGGCGCCGCGCCGAAGAAGAATAAGAAACGCCGCAGCTCCGTCTGGATCCTTATGATGCCGCTGTATGCGTTTACGCTTGTATTTGTCTTTTTTCCGCTGATCTACATGGTGTATCTGAGCTTCATGTCGAGAGCGGAAGTCTGGGGATTTGTCAACGAATTTACCATCGGCAACTATAAGAGGATCCTGGAACCGCTATATCTGGGGACTTTTAAAGATTCTCTGAAACTTGCGTTTATTTCGACCATCGTCAATATTTTCATCGGCTATCCGTACGGCTATTTTATGGCGCGGCTGAATGACAAGTGGAAGAAGATCATGATGCTGCTCGTGATGATCCCGTTCTGGACGTCCGGACTGATCCGCTTAAACGGCTGGATCATCGTTTTCCGCAGCAACGGCGTGCTGGATAAGCTGCTTATGGGGCTGCACATCACAGATGCCCCGTTGAAGATGCTGTACACTTATCCGATGGTCGTTTTCGGTATGATCTACGCGCTGATGCCGTTCATGATCCTGGCGGTCTATTCCAGCGCTGAGAAAATGGACTGGACACTGGTGGAGGCCTCGAGGGATCTTGGGGCCAGCGCGGCGAAGACATTTTTCCACGTGACATTGCCGCTCACGATGCCGGGACTGCTCTCGGGCGTGATCCTGACCTTTATCCCGTCTATGGGACTGTTCTTTGTGGCGGACCTTCTCGGCGGAAATAAGATCGTTCTGATCGGTAATATTATCCAGCAGCAGCTCACAAAAGGGCGGAACCTGCCCTTCGCGGCAGCGCTGTCCGTGGTGCTGATGGTGCTGACGTCGCTCCTCATCGCGCTGTACCGGCGGATCGCCGGGACAAGGCAGCTGGAGGGACTTATCTGACTTAAAGAAGGGGCGCTGCATTCTGAACGTATTTGGGAAAGCAGCGGATTTGAAAGAGCCGGAGGCTCAGAGCATTTGAAAAAAAGCAAGTTTCCCGCAATTTACCTCACCATAATGACGATCCTCACTTTCGTTCCGATCGTTGTGACGATAGTTTATTCGTTCAACGCGTCCAAGATCACCTCGGTGTGGGGAGGGTTTTCGCTGTCCTGGTATGAAGAACTGTTCCACGACAGGGATCTGTTCCGCGCGCTCCGGAATTCTCTGATCCTCGGCTTTGCGGCCTGTATGATCTCCGCCGTGATCGGTACGCTGGGAGCGATCGGCGTCAAGAGGACGAACTGGAAGATCAACGATGTCATTTCCTATATTTCGACCCTGCCGATCATGATTCCGGAGATCATTCTCGGAATGGTTTATCTCGCAGTATTTTCCTTTATGGGATTTAAGTTCGGCATGCTGACGCTGATCATCGCGCATACGTCTTTCTGTATCCCGTACATTTTCATGATGGTCTCGGACCGCCTCATCGGCATGGACCCGCAGATCGAGGAGGCGGCGAGAGACCTCGGGGCAAGCCCGGTTCAGGTCTTCTTTGACATTACCCTGCCGTCTATTGTGCCGGCGATCCTGTCGGGGCTTCTGCTATCGTTTGCGATGTCATTTGACGACGTCGTGATTTCCGTCTTTGTGACCGGTTCGTCGGTCAATACGCTGCCGATCAAGATCTATACCCGCATGAAGACCGGCGTCACTCCGGAGATCAATGCGCTGGCGACAGTGATGATCCTGGTGACGATGACGATTCTTGTGCTGAACCGGGTATATATGCGGAAGCATTCATGAAAAGAGTGCAAAATCTGCGGGGAGCGTATATAATAAACCTGATTAAAACAGGAGTCCTGTTTTGATACAGCAACACCATTTAAGGGAGGAAAAAAGAAAAATGAAAAAGTTCAGGAACATGGCAGCGATCCTGCTCAGCCTGATTCTTGCGCTGGCAATGCTTGCGGGATGCGGCTCGGGGTCTTCGAAAGACCAGAGTGCGGCGGAAGGAGAGGCGGCAGAGGCTGCCGACGCCGACAAATATAAAGGACAGAGCCTTAACCTGTATACCTGGGACGGCATGTTCCCGCAGGATGTTCTGGACGCGTTCCAGAGCAAATACGGCGTCACGATCAACTACAGCAACTTCGACTATGACGAAGATATGCTCGCGAAGCTCGAGGAGACAAAGGGCGGCGAGTATGACGTCGTGATCGCGGACGACTACATTCTGGAACTGGTCAACAACGAAGGCCTGTCCATGGAACTCGACAAGTCGAAGATCCCGAACTGGAGCAATCTGGACAGCCGTTTCCTCGGCCTGTTCTATGATCCGGAAGATAAGTATGATGCTCCTTACGGCGCCGGCATTCCGCTGATCGTCTATGATCCGGCTGCGACGGATGTCAAAATCGAAGGCTTTGCGGATCTGTGGGATCCGTCTCTTAAGGACAATGTCGCCCTGATCGGCAACTACCGCGTTATCGACGGTTTCACGCTGCAGACCCTCGGCGGCACGCTGAACAGCGAAGATGTGGATCTGATCAATCAGGCAGGAGAAAAGCTCCTTGAACTTGCGCCGAACGTCCGCGCCATCAACGACAACAATACGCAGGATCTTCTGATCTCGGGCGAAGTCGCGGCAGCATTCCTGTACACTTCACAGGTGACGCAGGCGATCGTTGCGAGACCGGATTTCGTTCAGGTCTATCCGAAGGAAGGCCTCGGTTTCGGCACGATGTGCATGTTCATTCCGTCGCAGGCGCCGAACGCGGACCTTGCGCACGAATTTATCAATTACATCCTCGATTCGGAAGTCTCCGCAAAGTGCTTCGAGTACATGGGCTACTACAGCACGACCAAGACCGCGGAAGAATTTATGTCTGAGGAGATGAAACCTCTCCTGATCCTGCCGGATGACGCTCCGGAGGGAACGCCGATCGAGAACATTTCCCAGGAAGCGAATGATGCCCATGAGAAGATCTGGGCGGCTTTCCAGAATGCATGCGGACAGAGCTGATGAAAAAAGTGATTACAGTAGGCGTTTTCGATTATTTTCATCTGGGACATCTGCGCCTGTTTGAAAACGCTAAAAAACTCGGCGATTACCTGATCGTGGCGGTGCAGGACGGAAACTGCATCCTGAAGACGAAACCGGACGCGAAGATCCTCTACACGACGGAGCAGCGGCTTGACCTTGTGCGGGCGCTGCGCGTCGTCGACGAAGTCATCACCTATGAAGATGTTGACCGGACCCTGCCGAAAGTGGATTTCGACGTGTTCGCGATCGGCGGCGACCAGACGCATCCCGGCTTTCAGCGCGCCGTGAAATGGTGCGAGGAGCACGGAAAAGAAGTCGTCCGGCTGCCGAGAACGCCGGGGATCAGTTCTTCGGATATTAAGTCGGAGCTGAGTGAACTGAAGTAAATGAATAGGGCGGGACTGCAAATGCATGGTTTATGCCGCTGGCAGCCCGTCTTAATGGAACTGTTCATAATAGGAGCGTTTTACGCTCCTATATCGTCATTTCAGAAGAAATCTGTTTTTCGGGAGAAACTGCAATGAAACGAGTGATTACTTACGGAACTTTTGACCTGCTTCATTACGGACATATCAATCTGCTTCGCAGGGCAAAAGCATTGGGCGATTACCTGATCGTTGCCGTGTCGACAGACGAATTCAACTGGAACTCCAAGAATAAGAAATGCTATTTTTCTTATGAACAGAGGAAAGCCCTGGTTGAAGCAGTCCGTTACGTTGATCTTGTCATTCCGGAAGAAAACTGGGAACAGAAAGTAAGTGATATGCATGAGTACCATATTGATACTTTCGTGATCGGAGACGACTGGGAAGGAAAGTTTGACTTTCTCAAAGACGAAGGCGTAGAGGTGGTATATCTGCCCAGAACGCCGGAGATCAGTTCAACACAGATCAAAAATGACCTGAATCATAAAGAGTGAGATATGCCGGACAGGACTTATTCAGTATTGATGAGCGTATATGCAAAAGAAGATGCGGTAAACCTTGCGCAGAGCATGGAGAGCATCTTCCTTCAGACTGCACCGACAGATGACTTTGTTCTTGTCTGTGATGGTCCTCTGACGTCTGAATTGAATAAAGTGATCGATGAATATCAGGAGCAGTATCCTGATATTTTGCATGTTCTGAGGCTTGAACGCAATGAGGGTCTTGGAAATGCACTGAATAAAGGTCTGATGCTTTGCAAAAATGATCTGGTAGCCCGCATGGACAGCGATGATCTTTCCTATCCGGACCGGTGTGAAAAAGAGCTGGGGCTGTTTGAAGCATTTCCGGAACTCGATATCGTCAGCGGAACGATCGAGGAGTTTACAGATGATCCGGAAGTTATCACGGGTTCCAGATCGCTTCCCGCGTCTTATCCGGAGATCCTTCATTTTTCCAGAAAAAGAAATCCGTTCAATCATCCTGCAGTGATGTTTCGAAAAGAAGCCGTGGAGAAAGCAGGAGGCTATAACGAGCGCTTCCATCTTTTCGAAGATTATTACCTCTGGATCCGCATGCTTCAGAAAGGGTGCCACGGTGCCAATCTGAAAGATCCAATCCTGAAAATGAGAACCTCCGAATCACAGATGCTTCGGAGAGGCGGGTATCGGTATACAAAGGATATGCTGGCGTTTCACAGATGGATTCTGAGGAGCGGGTGGTCGCGTCCGCTGGATTTCCTCACAGGGGCTGTGCCGCATGCGGTGGTATGCCTGCTGCCGAACAGGCTGCGGCTCCGAATTTATCAGATGCTTCGATAACGGAACAGATGATTTTTGGGCGATAACGGCGGAATATGTCCGCTTTGCGAAACAGAAAAACTTTTGAGGATGGAGTAGAAGATAAGCAATGAAATGGTCTTACTTCGCAAAAAAGATCAAAGACGTCTCATGGGGAGAGCTGGCAGCGGCAGGCCCCATGCTTGCTGCGTTTCTTGTTCATCCTTTTTTCAAAAGAAAATATAAGGATACATGGCTGATCTGTGAGGAGCCCGGCGAGGCGCGTGATAACGGCTACCATTTCTTTAAATATCTGTGTGAACAGCAGCCGCAGCAGAAATGCTTTTACGCAATTCAGAAGAAATCCCCGGACTTTAAAAAAGTCGCCGCCCTCGGAAAAACGGTGGAGCACGGAAGCATTTTACATTGGATCCTCTATTTTACAGCTGCCTATAATATCAGCTCCCAGAAGGGCGGAAAACCGAATGCCGCTCTCTGCTCATTTTTCGAACTGAGCAACATTTTTAAGCCGAAGAATGTCTTCCTGCAGCACGGCATCACGAAGGATAAAAATGACTGGCTGATGGCGGACAAATGCCGCTTCAGCTATTTTGTCACCGGAATGAAATCCGAGGACCGCTTCGTGCGGGAGGCGTTCGGATATCCGGAGGGGATCGTTCATTATACCGGATTTCCGAGATTTGATAACCTGCACGGACATCCCGTAAAAAAGAATCAGATACTGATCATGCCTACCTGGCGAAAATGGCTCCGCAGCCGCTCTGAAAAGAATGACATTCTGGGGGATGATATTCATACGTCCGCATTCCTGGAGGGCTGGAGAAAACTCCTGAACAGTGAGCGCTTCCTGAAAATGATCGATGAGTATGATCTGGAAGTGGTTTTCTACCCGCACCGCCATATGCAGAAGCATATTGAAAAGTTCTGCCCGGATAATAAAAAGATCCGTCCGGCATCGGACGGCGAGTATGAGATTCAGGATCTTCTCATCAGCTCGCAGCTGCTGATCACAGACTATTCCAGTGTGTATTTCGATATGTTCTACATGAAAAAGCCGGTGATCTTCTACCAGTTCGATGAGGAAGAATTCCGCAAATACCATTACGAGAGTGGATGGTTCGATTATCACAATAATCCGTTTGGCAATACATATCCGGACTGTGACGCGGTTTTGGATGAATTGGAAAAATACATTCGAAACAGATTCTCCGTTTCCGAGGAGTTTGAGCGTGCGCATCAGGCGGAATTTGAGCTGTATGATACGAAGAATTCGGAGCGGATCTATTACTCATTGAGATCTGTCTGAGAAGAGCGCGCTGCAAGTCGGTTTAACATTGGTTTTCATTTGTGATCGATAAAATGTGTTCGCATAATGGATTAAGACAATACTGATATGAAAAATGAGATCAGAGACATTTTCGCAGGAACATACATGAAACTCTGCAAATGTCTCCCCATGGACAGAAAAAAGATCGTTTTCAAGAGTTTCCGGGGCATCGAGTGCGGTGACAATCCCCGGGCGATTTTTGATGCCCTTTACGCGAAACGGCCGGATCTGCACTATGTCTGGGTCGTGGCAAATGATGCGGCAGCGACCTCTCTGCAGGACGCAGAGCAGGGTGCTGGCGATGAAAAAGCAGTCAGTGATAAGAAAACCAGTGGAAATAAAAAAACTGACAGCAGTAAGAAAACAGACGGCAGAATAAAGATCGTCCGGCACGGATCCCTGGCAGAAATAAAAGAACTGGCAACAGCGAAAATCTGGGTCGACAATAAGAGAAAAGGCTGCTGGACTTCCAAGAGGAAGGGACAGTTTTATCTGCAGACCTGGCACGGCGGCATTGCTCTGAAAAAGATTGAGAAAGATGCGGAAGATAAGCTGCCTGCATACTATATAAAGAGCGCGAAAAGAGATTCGAAGCTGGCGGACGCATTTGTCTCCGGATCCGGCTGGCAGACGAAGAACTACAGAGATGCTTTCTGGTATGAAGGAGAGATGTGGGAGATAGGGCTTCCGCGAAATGACCTCTATTTCCGGCAAATGGAGCAGACGGCATCTTTTGAAAAGAATGACAGTGACAGTGCAGCCCTGAATAAAAAGCCTGAAACAGTGCGGGAGAAAGTATGGAAAGCGTTCAACTTGTCAGAAAATGACAGCGTGATTTTGTATGCTCCGACTTTTCGGGAAGACTATTCCATGGATGCCTATGATCTCGATTGTGAGAGACTGATCAGGGCGTGCCGGAAGCGGTTTGGCGGTACCTGGAAAGTAATCATGAAACTGCACCCTAATGTTGCGGACCGTGAAGACTATTTCCGATACAGTGATGTGATCCTGAAAGGGAGCCATTACGGGAAAATGAATGAGCTGATTGCCGCATGTGATCTGCTTATAACGGATTATTCAAGCTGCATGTTCGACTCGGCGGAAGGCGGTAAGCGGGTCTTTCTATATGCATCCGACCGGTCTGCGTATCTCGCTGACAGAGGTTTTTATTTTTCCTTCGAGGAACTTCCGTTCACGCTTGCGCAGACAAATGAGGAGTTGGAAAAGAATATCGAGTTATTTAACGAAGACGATTATGCTGCAAAAACAGAGGCATTTTTCAAGAGCTTAAAGATCTATGATAATGCACATGCAGCTGATACGGCAGCTGGACGACTGCTTCAGATTATGGGCAGCGCTGAATAGTACAGAATCCGAAGAATAACTGAAAAACAGCACTTGTAATAATAAGGAATGAGCAGCTGGAGAACAAAAGTATGTCGGCTTCAATACCTTCAAGTTTAAATAATAAGGAATTCCCGATTCCGGAAGATTTTTTCCGGGAGGAAGAACGCTGCGGCTATCTGGTCACCGAAAAGATGAAAAAAGTCTGGGCTGTGGAACTGGATATGCTTCATGAACTGGACCGGGTATGTGAAAAGTATGACCTGACTTATTTCGCAGACTCCGGGACATTGCTCGGCGCGATTCGGCACAAAGGGTATATTCCTTGGGATGACGATATTGATATTGTATTGCTTCGGGATGATTACGATAAGCTGGTGGAGATAGGACCAAAAGAGTTCAGGGATCCGCTGTTCTTCCAGAGCGCGTATACCGATGATCATTATGTGAGGGGCTTGTCGAGGATAAGGAATTCGCAGACGACTGCAATCGGGAAGAAAGATATCGGGCGTTCTTTCAACAGAGGTATTTTCATTGATATTTTCCCTGTGGACCGCATCCCGGACAATCTGTTTGTGCGGAAAATGTGGATTCGCCGCATCAAATTCATTCGCCAGCTGCTCCGAAACTGGGCTTATGACGAGGGAAAAAAAGGAAATGCATTCGAGAAGAGTTACCGCGCGGTGCTGCGGGGTCTTGTCAGCGTGATCGGATATAAGAATGTCTATCGGCATTTCCAAAATGTCTGCGCGAAATATCGGAATAAAGAGACGAAAAAAGTTACATATGTGGGATATTCGCTGGGCAAAGCGAAGCATATTTGGGAACGGGCTGATTTCGACGGTGTGGAAAGAGTGCCGTTTGAATTTACGGAAATCAATATCCCGGCGGGATATGATGAAAGGCTGAAGGTAGAGTATGGCGATTACATGACACCTGTAAAAGCGTCCTCGACCCATGGCGAACTGATTCTGGAGCCGGAGATTCCATTTGATGAGTATGTGAAGACTCATGATGTGAGGGAAGAACTGCACAAAATCGGCGCAATTTGACAGAATGGCGAAACGATAAAACCAGACTGTGGATTGATGCAGAATACCAGCAGGACAGTATTTGATCATAATCGGGTAGAACGTATGAGTAAACCAAAAGAACTCTCTTTCGATGAGATGAAAGATCTGCTTTTTGAAGGGCTGAAGAAGTTTCAGAAAATATGTGAGGATTATAATCTGACCTATTGGCTGATGTATGGTACGCTCCTCGGCGCTGCAAGGCATAAAGGCTTTATTCCCTGGGACGATGATTTAGATGTGGGAATGCCGCGGGAAGATTACGAGAAGCTGCTTTCGCTTGCAATGGAAGGGAAGATCGACTGCCCGGACTGGGAAGTGATCTCTTGGAAATCGCACCCGGGATACTGCTATCCGTGGGCAAAGTTCTGCAATAAGAATACGCTGGTTACGCCTTCGAGATTTCATACCGGATTCTTATATGGCCTTTCTGTTGACATTTTTATTATTGACAATATTGCCGGTAAAACCAAAGAGGAGGCATTTCGCAATGCGGATGCCATCCGGTCGGAATTTGAAGGATATAAGGTTTTGTATCGTTCGACCGGAGTTTTCAAGACCGGTCCCTACTATTCTCTGAAGCGGTTTGTGAAGAAAGTGAGATATCGCATTTGCTGTCGCAAATACGGGGCGTGGGAAGACCATCTGCGGGATCTGGAAGAGAAGATTGAAGGCATTTACGACGAGAACGCAAAGTTCGTAACGTATATATTTGACAACTATAAGACCTGTATCTATGATTATCAAGATTTTTACAGCGATCCTGTTACTGTGGAGTTTCGTGGAGAGCGTTTCCCGGCGCCGTCCCGCTACGATCAGGTCATGACGAAGTTCTATGGGGACTATATGACGCTTCCTCCCGTTGAAAAGCAAGTGCATCGGCACACGGCAACAGTAATCTGGAAGTAGAACGGAACGGTGAAAACAGAAGAAAGGTTTCCGATCCATGAAGGAAGTACTGAATTACGTCTGTGAGAAAAAACTGTTTGGAAAAGGCGATATAGCATTTGCCGTGTTTGGGCTGTGCTGTATGGTCGGGATTCCCTTGTTTTTTATGTCACTCATGGATGGAGAAGTGTCTCTTGAGCTTTTGAGAAATCTTCTGCTGAGTCTATTAGGGATTGGCATTCTTGCTAAATCTTTTGCTGAATTTCAGAAAAAGAGAAAGAATCTGTTTTACAGACAGAATCTGGTGCGCCGGGATCTGGATGAGGAGCAGTGCGCGGCGGATTTTAAAAGTGCTGAAAAGCTTGTTGATGACTCCTTCCGGGTCGGTAAAAACTATATTTTCCCGAAACACAAAGACAGAATCATCAGAATCGAGGATGTTCGTAGAATATATACGGAGCCTGTTGTTGTATATGACGTTTGTCTGAAGGCGCTTCTCTCAAATGGAGAGGAACCGATACTGTGCGCTTATCCCGTAAAGATGGTGAAGGGAGACAACTGCCGTCTGTTTTATAATGATCTGATCAGGCATTTGGGGGAGCGTTTCCCCCGGATTGAGGCGGAAATATATGACGGACAGGCAAATGCAGGGAAGGAAATTTCCTGGGAAGATGTAAAGAAAAAGCTGCACTGAGAGAGCGGGAGTCAACGGGGAGGAGCCAACGAGGACGGTTCTCTTTGGTCCAATAGGTGCACACGGCGAAGATAACGTGGAAGTGAGCTGATTATGAATATAAACGGTATGCCAATCCCGGATGGATTCCTGGAAGAAGAAGTCCGGAATGATTATACGGTCAGTGCCGGCATGAAAAAAGTATGGGCTGTGCAGATCGAACTGCTGGAGGAGCTCAAGCGGGTCTGTGAGAAATACCATCTCACCTATTACGCGGATTCCGGCACACTGATCGGCGCGATCCGCCATAAAGGGTATATTCCGTGGGACGATGACATTGACATCGTCATGATGCGGGAGGATTACCGTAAGCTGCAGGAAGTCGCGGAGAAGGAATTTCTGTATCCGGTCTTTTTGCAGAGCACGTATTCGGAGAATGCATTTTTCAAAGGCTATTCCCGCCTGATGAACCTCGACACGAGGGCAGTTTCCGGGCATGATGCCGAGAAAGGTTTTTCCCACGGGGTGTGCATTGATATTTTCCCGCTGGACCGGATTCCGGACAACGAGAAGGAATTTGCCAAATGGAAAAAGCAGATCCGGAGAATGTATTCGGCTCTGTACGCGTACGCGTATTCGGGAGGCGGGATGCAGGGCAGGACAAATGCCGGCGGCTACATCAAGCATGGCGCGATTCTTGCTTACCGTTCAGTCATTGACCGCTATGGCTACATGAAGCTTTTCAGGAAGTATGAGGAGCTCTGCTGCAGGTACAACAATACGGAGACGGAGCGGGTCAGCTATATCGCTTATTCGAGAGGCAAGGCGAAGCACCTGTGGCGGCGCTGCCTGTTTGATGCGTCCCATGAGGTGCCGTTTGAATTTACGACGATCAATATCCCGGATGGCTATGATGAGCGGTTGCGGGTGGAATACGGCGATTACATGGTCATGAAACGCGCCGGAACCGCTCATGGCGAGATGGTGGAGATGAATGCGGATGGGGCGTTCCGTGGGAGCCGGGGAGTGACTTCTGGGGGCCAGGGAGTGACTTCTGAGAGCCAGGGGATGACTTCTGGGGGCCAGGGAGAACTGTCCCCGGTGGCTCCGGAAAGCCAGGGAGAACTGTCCCCGGTGGCTCCGGAAAGCCAGGGAG
>SVDL01000041.1 GCA_015057835.1 Lachnospiraceae bacterium | reverse complement strand
CAAGAGCGGGGTTGATGAAGTTCTTGCCGAGTCCGCCGAAAAAGCATTTGACGATAATGATCGCCACCAGCGCGCCGATGACCGGTACATACAGCGGAACACTGCCGGGCAGGCAAAGGGCGAGAAGAAGGCCCGTGACAAAGGCGCTGCCGTCCATGACGGTATTCGGCTTTTTCACGATATAATCAAATACGAATTCGGAACAGACCGCCGTGATCACCGATGCGAGGATCACGAGCAGGGCGTGGATCCCGTGATTCCAGACGCCCGTCACCGCTGCCGGGAGCAGCGCCAGCGCGACGCAGTACATCACGGAATTCGTTGTTCTTTTATCCCGCACATGCGGGCTGGAGGAAATATTCAGCACTGTATTCATTTTTTATTACCTCCCGCCATCATGGCCGCCCGTTTCTGAGCGAGGATCTCCGCCTTGGTCTGTTTGAACATCTGCATGAGAGGTCTTCTGGCCGGGCAGGTGAAGCTGCAGGATCCGCAGGCGACACACTCAAGGCCGAAGAGCTTGTTCTCATAACGTTCCATGTCATTTTTCTCAATTGCCGCCGCCATAAGCTGCGGAATAAGGCCTACCGGGCACACGGTCGCACAGCGTCCGCAGCGCAGGCACGCCGTCATCTGCTCCTGCGCGAGGACATTTTCGTCCGTTGTGAGCAGCGTCAGCGCGTTGCTGGTCTTCTGGATCGGCGCGTCGAGCGTGCTCATCGCGATGCCCATCATCGGACCGCCGGCCAGGGCCTTTTTGAGCTCGGCACCTTCTTTGATGCCGCCGGCGGCTTCAAGAATTTCCCGGAAGCTGGTGCCGATGCGCACGTCAAAGTTGCCCGGATTTGCCACCGCGTCGCCGCTCACGGTTATACCGTGGCGGATCAGCGGCTCATTGAACCGCACCGCGCGCTGGATGGCGTAGATCGTGCCGACATTTTCCACGATACAGCCCACGTCCGCGGGAAGCTGGTTTGCCGGAAAATCAACACCGGCGATGACACTGATCAGATTGCGCTCACCGCCCTGAGGGTACTTGGTCTGAAGAGGAAGTACGCGGATCCGTTCCTCTCCCGCAGCGGCTTTCGTCATTGCCTCGATGGCTTCCGGCTTGTTCTTTTCGATGCCGACAACGCCTTCCGCATTGGGGAACATCCGGAGCATGATCGCAAGTCCGTCGATCACTGCCTCCGCATCCGTTCTCATCAGCTGGTCGTTGCAGGTAATGTAAGGCTCACACTCCGCGCCGTTCGCGATAATATATTTGATTGCGGAAGGATCTCTTGGTTTCAGTTTGACATGGGTCGGGAAGCCCGCGCCGCCGAGACCGACGATTCCGGCTTTTTTGATTCTTCCGAGAATCTCGTCGTCCGTAAGGCTCTCGACATCCGTCTCCGCTCCTTCGCTTTCTGCAGCACGATACTCCCCGTCATTGTCGATCACGATACACTCGGCCATGGTGCCGGAAAGCGTTCTTCTCTTTTCGACCGCCTTGACTTTTCCTGAGCAGGAACAGACGATATTTGCCGAAACAAAACCGTCCGCCTCCGCGATGACCTGCCCGACAAGCACCTCATCGTTCTTTTTTACGACGGCTTTGGCGGGTTTTCCGATGTGCTGCGACAGTGGAAAGACCATATCTCCGGATGCCTCATAGACCTGAAGCTTCGAATCGCGGGTCAGCGCCTTCTGGTCGTTCGGATGGACGCCGCCGCGAAATGTGTCTCTAGACATGTGTACTCCTTTCACGCCTCTACTTAAGTAACCCCGGCTGTCCGGAAGTCTCCCTTCCCCCATAAAACAGCCGCTTTCTTTATCCGCCTCGGCGGACACAGTGACCATGTCCATGACATAGCGAAAAATCGCGAAGCCTTCCGTTTTTCGAAAACTTCTCGATTTTCAGACACTGTATTACTAAATAATTCTAAAGATTTCAAAAGAATTTGTAAATACTTTCTTTTTTTTTCAGACACTGTATCGGATTTTTGGTAGCATTTGCCGCAAATGTTTTGAACACTTCCGACAGAACGTCGCAGATGCACTGCTTTTTACTGTTCTCCTTCCGGGAGTTCCGTTTTCCCTTCCCGAAGCGCTTCTTCGACCTTTCCGGAAAGAGAGACATGCAGCTTCCCGTCTCTCACCCTCACATCCTGAACGATCCTCTCGCGCACAGCTTCCCGGCTCGTCACGATCTCTTTTAAAAGATCCATCGCCGACAGACGCCTCGCCCCGGAACTGAAGATGATGATCTGCTCCACGGCGTCCGAGGTCGCCACTGTCACCGCATACCGTTTCTGCAGCTCATGCGCGGCTTTTTCAATATACTGGTCCGCCGTCTCCGCTTCTCTGGTAAATACGACGTCGATCGTCTGATACCGGTAGATCCGCTCCTGCCCTTCCGCAACTCTATACGCGTCGAAGACGCAGATCACCGACCGGGAGACAAATCCGGCGTAATCCGCCAGAATATCCAGCAGAAGATCCCGCGCCGATTTAATATCTTTCTGTGCAAGTTCCCTGAGATTCTCCCAGGCGAAGATCATGTTGTAGCCGTCAACAAGCAGATACTCCTTCTCCGGCTTCGGCCGGGGTCTGGCAGCCTTTACGGGTTTATTTCCGTAAATGCGCTCGCGTTTTTCTCCCTCCCCCGGCACTTTTGTGCGCACGGGGCCGTAGGTCCGCTCAAAAATAGTCCGGAGCTCCTCTTCCGCGGCAAAACGGCGGGATTCCTTCTCCCGGAAGCTCCCTTCATCCGTCTTCTCTATATGCCTTCCGTAGGAGTCCCATTTTTCCGCTGCTCCCGCCCTGGAAACACTGCTTCGCATCGTTCCGGAGCGCAGCGCGGATTCTCCGCTGTCCCCCGGTCTCCATCCGGTATCGACGTGCATGTAGTTCCGCACTTCGTACCACGGGATCAGCGTGCCGGCGCCGTGGGAGCAGAAAACAGAGGCGGACGGCTGGCCCAGATCCGCGTCGGGATCGTATCCCGCCTCTTCCACGATTTTCTCAGCGTTTACACAGGGTTTATAAGCTCCCTGGCGGAGCCTCAGAATTCCTTCCCCTTTCGTATAAGCTGTCAGGGTCTCCTGATAGGCGTCAATAGCCGCGACCGGCGCGCTTCCGCTGATCACGGCGTTCCGCCCGTCATTTCCGGGCTGCCGGAAGGATGCTCCCATTTCGGCAAGATCCGTGAGCGCTCTGCCGAGGTTCTCCTGCGGCAGAACAAGTTCAAAGTCATAAAACGGCTCCAGCAGTACATTCTCCGCCATCATGAGGCCCTGCCGCACCGCGCGGTACGCCGCCTGACGAAAATCACCGCCCTCCGTGTGCTTCTCATGAGCGCGCCCTCCGAGAAGCGTGATCTTGACATCGGTCAGTTCCGATCCCGTCAGAACGCCGCGGTGACGTCTTCTCGCCAGCTGCGAAAGAACTACGTTCTGATATTGTCTCGCCAGCACATCCGTGCTGCACCGGCTCTCCAGAATGATTCCGCTGCCTCTTTCCCCCGGCTCGAGAAGCAGATGGACTTCCGCGTAATGGCGCAGCGGCTCGAAGTGCCCCACGCCTTCCACGGGGCCGGCGATCGTCTCCTTATATACGACGGACGGCCTGCCAAAGGCAATATCGAGTCCGCACCTCTTCATAGCCGTATCCCGGATGATCTCCCGCTGCACCTGTCCCATAAGACGCGCGCGGATCACGCGCCGGCGCTCATCAAAGCTCAGGCGGAGCATCGGTTCTTCCTCTTCCAGCGGCTTCATGAGGCGGAAAGCGCGGAACGGATCCGTATTCTGGGGAAGAAGGATCTCCCACATAAGCGGAGCTTCGAGGAGCGTCTGTACATCTCCCTCCGCGGTTCCGAGCCCCTGTCCGGCAAATGTCTCGGTAAGTCCCGTGACCGCGCAGACAGTCCCCGCGCACGCCTCCGGCACTGTCTCAAATCGGTCTCCGTTGTAAAGGCGTATCTGATTGATCTTTTCCGTCTGCTCCGTCCCGGTGGCTTCCTCCTCATCCGCTTCCCCCATGTTCTCCGGTTCGGCTTTTCTGTAGGTGATCTGCTGCCGCACGGCAAGAGAGCCTCCCGTGATCTTGAGCCAGGTCTCCCTCTCTCCGGAAGCGTCTCTTGTGATCTTGTAGACCCGCGCGCCGAAGGTCTCCGGATATTCCGGGACCGGGGCGTACCGGTCCATCGCGTCCATGAGGCTTTCGATCCCCTGCATTTTCAGGGCGGAACCGAACAGGACAGGGAATAATTTCCGGTCCGAAAACATTTTCCGGATCTCTTCATCCGTGATCGTCTCTCCCTCCATAACGCGCTCAAGAAGCTGTTCGTTATCCGCACAGAGAGCGATCTGTTCCTGCACCTCCTGATCCCCGGCGCCGGATGTGAAATCGACCGCGCAGTCCGTCAGCTTTTTCCGGATCTCCTCAAGGAGCTCCTCTCTTCTTTCCGCTCCGCGGTCTGCCTGTCCCGCCTGGTCCATTTTATTGACGAAAATGAAAACGGGCACCCCGTAAATGCGCAGAAGATCGAACAGCTGCCGGACCTGGACATTGACGCCGTCCGCCGCGCTGATGAGAAGGACAGCCGCGTCCAGCATGGGGATCGCCCTCTCCGTCTCCGCGCCGAAATCGGCGTGTCCCGGCGTATCGAGAAGCGTGTAGGTCCTCCCCGTCCCCGGCGAGACATAGCGGGCCATTTTGGAGTAGATCGTGATGCCCCTCGCGCGCTCCAGTTCGTCCGTATCAAGGAAAGCGTCCTTTGTGTCGACTCTTCCCATTTTCCGGATGGAGCCGCCGAGATAAAGCAGCGCCTCGGACAGCGTCGTCTTGCCGGCGTCCACGTGCGCGAGGATGCCGGTCACGATATGACCGCTGCCTTCCCTGTGTATTTTTTCAGCAGAATTGCTCATATTGTCTGTTTCCTTGTGAAAATAAGCAGTTGTGAATTCACTGCTCTTAAGCAGAAATAAAACAGCAAGGCGCAGCTGCAGGCTGCGCCTTTAAAAATCATGAGAGATCCTCTTTACAGGAAAGAGGATCCGCCCGTCACGATCCAGCACGCCAGCATCGCCGAGACGAATGCGCCGGTATAGACATTGCCGGTCCGGCGGTAGGTGATCGTGCAGGCGATACTGAAGAAGAGGACCTGGGGCACGAACAGGATCAGGATGGACATAAACGGTCCGCCGAATGTGCTGCCGAAGAGCAGGTCCGCGCCGGGTCCGATCCCCGCGAAGAACGGGATGTACTCAATAAGGACCACCAGAAGCACGCCGCCTGCCATGAGCAGGAAATTCTTGAACCAGTCTCCGAGGAATCCTCCGAAGCCTGTTTTATAGGAAGCTTTCGTCCGCAGTCCCGCCATGATCTTGCTGTTGTTGAGCACATAGAAGATCATGAAGAACAGGATGTATACGAAGAACTGCCCGGTCCGGATCCCGTTCAGCGGCCGGAAGAACGGCCAGATGATCCGGAGGTCGAGATCAAACACCTTGTAATAGATGAGATTGACGACATAGACCAGTCCCACCATAAGGACAGACATGATCAGCGACTTGATGAGCAGAACGACACTGATGCTGTAGCGCTTGCCCGGCGTTCCGAGGCCCTGGAGGTTCCAGTTGTAGCGCTCGCCCTTCTTTTTCACCTGCGCTTTGCCGATCAGGGTGGTGACGATCATCACCAGAATGAGAAGCAGATACCATCCGATGAACCCGTTCCCGACCGTCATCCGGAAAATGCCCTCCGGAAGCGGCAGCAGCGCGTGGCCGAGCTGGGTCATAAACGGGAATGACAGGCCGGAGACCAGTACCGTGATCACCGCGGTCCGCCACCATGCGCCCTTCGTTTTCATCGTATCGCGGTCCGGCAGCTGCTGGGCGACATACCGGAACATCGGCAGGCCGAGGAGCAGCTCCATGAAGGGGAACATCGCGGCAAGAACGAGCAGCATGGCAAAGAAAGTCATCCATTCTTTCCCCATAGCGGTCTGGTTCGTGTAATCCACCGCCGTCGGCAGGGAGACCGCGCTGTCAAACCACTCCAGTGCGGCGGCAAGTCCCTGACGGTTGTGCGTCGTCAGTCTGTGGTTGGTGTTCAGCAGTTCTATCCGCCTTGCGCTGCCGTCCCCGAAGTCTCCGAAGGTCGTGTTCCAGGCAGCTTCGTCCGCCGTCGTTCCGAGGAATTCGTACCGGAGCGGCGTCTTCAGGATCTCATCCGTCACCATCGGCTGATAGTCGCGGAAATAACTGAACTCGTCGTACTTTGCCTGCAGGAGAAGCACATTGTTGAAATGGATCCTTTCCGTATCATACACGGAATCATCAAAGAGCTCCCCGCACTGCAGTACGATCGCCTTCGGGGCAATGCTCTCTCCCGCCTCATTGACGGATTCGGAAAATGCGGCCGCGACCGTCCAGCTGGACCATGTGCCCATCGAATGCCCGCTGACTGCCATCCTCGTATCGTCGACATAGTCAAGTCCGGCGAGATACGCATACGCCGTGATTCCGCCGCAGGAGCTGTCTGAAACGGCGTTGCCGGCTGCGTCCTTTGTGTATTTGTCGTCAAAGAAGCTCAGATTGCTGAAATTCATAAGGACGCGGTAGCGCACGGAACCGCCGACCTCGGCATAAGTCCCGTCCTCTTCGGACTCGAGTCCGTAATTGACAGAGACCTTGTGGTTCACGTATCCGCGCTCTTTCAGTCCGATATCCGTAAGGCCGTGTCCGTACTCATCGATGGACAGGACCACCGCGCCGCGCCGCGCAAGTTCAATGGCGTAGGCGGCATTGGTCTCATGATCGTTCTGATAGCCGTGCAGAAGCAGCACGGCCGGCGCTTTCGACTCCGCGGAAGCCGATACCGGTTTATAAAGCTTATAGGCGATCTTCCCGAGTTCCGACTCGATCACGCCGTCTTCGGTCTCGATCGCTCCGCTGCCGTGCTGAACGCCGTTGGCGAGATACATGAGCACTGTCGACGCCAGCAGAAAGACGACCAGCAGAATAGCGGATAATCCCTTCTTCGATTTCATATTCATTCTCCTCATAAGAAAAAACGTTGCATTCATTATAGCACAGGTTTCCGGTCCCGTGTATATTCCTTAAGTCAGTGTTCACCCTTCCGTTGTTTCCCCCCACTCTTCCGCTCTTTCAACCTTTTCGTACAGTTTTTATCTCTGAGCTGTACAGTTTGTAGGATGACAGAGGGTGCATTTGGGATTAACATATAAACAGATCTGAACGTTTTCACTCCCAAAGACAAACGACTCAGAAGTAACGGCAGCCCGCACAGCTGCCGTTACTTTTTTGCCCCGAAAAAACAGACTTCCGGGATCCTCTCCCGAAAGTCTGTTTTTCAATACAGAAAGCTTAAGCGATTATGCCGCGCTCCCTCAGGATCTCTTCGGTCACGGCAAGGAGCTCATAGACCATGTCATCGCAGTGGACTTTCCTGTCACCGCCTTTTTCCTTGTTAACCCGGAGAAGATCGCTGCAGTTCATAAGCCCGTCGTGTTTTTCTCTCACCTCTCCGTAAAGTGTCTGCAGGGCGGCCGAGTCATTGACGCCCGCAAGGCCAAGCACCATCAGCGCTCCCGTAACAGCGCCGCAGACGGACCCCACTCTCATGCCGGATCCGAAGTTGGCGCCCACTCGGTAAAGGATCTCCCCGTCCGTTCCGAGGACATCCGCAAACGGCACAAGCACTGACTGCGCACAGTTGTAATGGCGTTCCGTACAGGCGCGGAGTTTCTCCGCTCTTTCCATATAAATACTCATAAGATCGTCTCTCTCCTTTTCCCATTCAGGCGTTTCCCGCCGCAGCGGCAGCCCCTGCTTATCCCCGGGGCGCGCTTTGCCGGCTGTTTACTTAAGATCCTTAATGTAACATCTTCTTCTTTTGTGAGGCGTCAGGTCGAACATCTTCCACTGGGACTGCACCTTTTCATTCAGTTCCAGCATCGGTCCGGTCTCCGCGCCCTTGATGCCGTTCCGCATACAGCTCTGCATCATGTGATCCATCACGATCGCATTGACCCCGACCCCCTGCAGCTCCGGTTTGACGGCGATCAGGAACATGTCGAGAGTGTCATTTTTCTTCAGTGCTTTTAAAACGCCGATCCAGCCGGTCGGGAACAGCCTTCCTCTGCTCTTCCGCATCGCCTCCGCCATGGACGGGGCGCAGACGCCGAAGGAGACCAGTTCGTCGTCGTCATTGACGATCAGGCAGCAGAAATCCGGATTGATCAGCGGAATGAATTTGTCCGCGTATTTGTCGATCTGCGCCTGCTCGAGTTCCACGGTCCCGTAAAGCGGGGAATAGGCCTCATTGACCAGCTCAAAAGCCTTGCGGATATAGGGTTTGTACTCGGAGCGCCGTTTCACGGCCACTTTATGAAGATGGAATTTCCGCATGACGCCTTCCGCGATCCGGCTCATCCTCCTGCAGTTCTTATCCTGCTCCGCCGGGATCGGGATGAGATATTCGAGCCAGTCCGCGTCCTTGACGTAGCCGAGCCTTGTCAGATGTTCATTGTAATAAGGGTGGTTGTAATAGGTAATGAACATGCTCCGGCGGTCAAATCCCTCCACAAGCATTCCCTCGCGGTCGAGATCACAGAACCCCAGCGGTCCGTGGACCTGCGTGCAGCCCTTCTCCCGGGCCCATTTCTCCACCTCCGCAAAAAGCGCATCCGACACCGCCGGGTCATCGATAAAATCAACCTGTGAGAAACGCATTCTCTTTGTGTTCCACTTCTCATTTGCCCGGTGGCTTAAGATTGCTCCGATCCTTCCGACGATCTCGCCGTCCCGGTAAGCCAGAAAGCTCCTCGCCTCACAGTAGGCAAATGCGGGATTCTTTTCGGGATCCCAGTCCGCCATATCGTCACCGTAAAAAGCAGGGACGAAATACGGATCATCTTTATAGAGCTGATTGACATAATCCACGAATTTCCGCCTCTGTGCTTTTGTTTTTACTTCGACGATCGAGATGCCGCCTCCCTTTCCTGCTGTTCCGTTCACCATCCTGTTTTCCCCGCCTTCAGATTCCTTATAATAAATATTAACTAAATATTCTCTATCTTCCGGATTTCCCTGTCATATGTAAAAATGCCGTTCACTTCTTCCTCGATATCGCTCCACTGGGTGTAGACATAACCGCAAAGCCCCTGCGCTTCCATCTGTTCCCTCTCCCGGAGAAGAGCCCGGACATTTTCCCCGAGGCTTTCCGCGTCTTCGAACATCTTATACCCGTAGACATTTTCACAGGCGCTGTGGGCGTCATCATGCATGGCGTACCCGCCGATCTCCGACAGAACCACCGCTCTCTTTCCGTCCGTCCTCCACGGAAGCCGGAAAAAATAGTGGTGAATGCTGATGTAGTCCCCGCAGCCCTGGTCGAACCATCCGCTCGCGCTGTCGACCGTGCGCTCCGGATCCTCTTTTTTGAGTTTTTCCGTGAGTCTCACCGTGTCGAACTGTCCCCACCCCTCGTTGAACAGCGTCCATGCCGCGATGCAGGGGTGTTCTTTCAGCGCGCGGACCGTCTCGTCCATCTCTTTTTCGAACTGTATCCTTCCCGCGGCGTCCTCCCGGCTGAAAAGCTTCCGGCGGCTGTCCGAAACGGTCGTCCCGTTTCTTCCGAGCCACGTCGCGAGATACGTCACAAACCAGTCTTTATAAGGCGTTCCTCCGTTCACGATGTCCTGCCAGACGATCATTCCGAGCCGGTCACAGTGATAATACCACCGGTCCGCCTCCACTTTCGCGTGCTTTCTCGCCATGTTGAAGCCGGTCTTCTTCATTTCCCGGATATCAAATACGAACGCTTCATCCGACGGCGCCGTATAGAGGCCGTCCGGCCAGTAGCCCTGATCCAGGACGCCCTTCAGGAAATACGGTCTGTGATTCAGGCAGAACCGCGGCGTGCCCGCCCCGTCATTTTCGACGGAAAATGTCCTCGCGGCAAAATAGCCGGTCACGGTATCATTTTCATAAATAATCTGGTAATAATAGAGCCATGGCTCTTCGGGCGACCAGGCCCGGAGGTCAGGAAGCTTTGCGGAGGCGGAATATGTCAGGCGTTCGCCTCTGCCGCATTTTTCCGCTTTTTCCGGTGCGCCGGCGAAAAATTCGGCGATGACGTTCTTTCCGCCGGGTGTGAATTCCCGCTCCGCGTACTGATCCGGCGCAAAGATCTTTACGACCGGTCCCGCATCTGCCCCGCGTTCCCCGGCTTTCTGTTTCTGAGCAGCATTCCCGGGCATGTTTCCCTGCATGCCTTCCCGCACCGCCGCCGCGCGGACCGATGCGCGGAAAGAAATGTCTCCGCTGTCAGGATCCGCTTTTACGCTGACGGATTCCACAAAGCTTTCGGGCACTTTTTCGATCCACACCGTCTGCCAGATGCCGCTCTGCGCGGTGTAGTACATGCCGCCTCTCTTCCGTTTCTGTTTGCCGCGGGCGTACCAGGAGGTATCGCTGACGTCCCGGACACAGACGGCGATGCGGTTGTCCCCGTCTTCGAGAAGCTCCGTCATTTCCACGGAGAACGGCGTATATCCGCCCCGGTGGACGGCAGCCTTTTTTCCGTTGATATAGACGGCGCAGCACTGGTCTACCGCCCCGAAATGCAGGAAATACCGGCATGCGCAGGAAGATTCTCCGGGTCCGGATTCTTTCCTCCATGTCCTGTGATACCAGAGCCACTCCTCCGGCAGGAGCTGCACGCCTGCCCCGGAGAGCGCGCTTTCGGGAGAAAACGGGACCAGGATCTTCTCCCTCTTCCCCTTCGGGCGGGAGCCGGCCTCCGTAATCTCATACTCCCAGATGCCGTTGAGATTGTACCAGGTATCCCTCCTGAGCTGCGGTCTCGGATATTCCGGGAGCACGCTGCCGGGATCCGGTTCTTTGCCCCATCTCGTATAAAGCTGTTTCAGTTCGGCATTTTTCTTTTTCATACGTATGTTCAGGATCAGTGTTTATAAAAACAGGATTGTATTTTCAAAAAAGCCTTTCCGTCTTTATTGAAAGTACAATCCCTGCACTATGCTGCATTGCTTTCGGGACGGGTCCCTTCTTTTTATACGATCAGTCTTATTTTCTGAGGGATCATCTCAAATGTCGCGGAGTCCGTCTGCATCTGCACCTCTCCGTCCGTCTGGATCCAGAGCGGCCGTCCGGTCTTCACGGTCATTTTCCGGCAGGTGAAATGGGTGATGCCCTTTTCTCCGTAGAGTTTCCCTTTCGCCGCTTTCGGAAAACACATCAGCGCCTTCATTTTGGGAAGGTCGCCCACGACCGTTACGTTCATAAGACCGTCCGAAGCGTCGGCGTCCGGCGCGAAGCAGTAACCGCCGCCCTGATGGCTGTGATTCATCGCGCAGACAAGGAAAATCTTTTCAAAATGGAATTCTCTCCCGTCATCCGTGACGAGATCACAGCTGGTCTTTCGTACGCCGAGAAGCTGTTTGAGCGCGATCATCCCGTAAGAAAGCCTGCCGATGCCGACCCGGTTCATGACGCCTTTCGCTGCCGTCGCGTTCACTTCTTCGCACACAGCGGCGTCAAATCCCATGCCGGATCCGTTGATGAAATAAATATCATCGCGGATCTCACCCTTATAGGATCTCGCAGCTTTCCCCGCGATGCGGTTGTAATGAATATGCCCGAGGTCGACGGTGCGCTGCACCGTTCCCTCCGCGATGCGGGCGAAGAGCCTGTAATTGTCTTTCGGAAGATTCAATCCGCGGGCGAGATCATTGCCGCTGCCTACCGGCACGATGCCGAGCCTCACATAGCTGAAATCTTCGATGCCGGAGACCACCTCGTTGACCGTCCCGTCGCCGCCGAAGACCACGATGTCCGCGATCTCTTTCTTTTTTGCCGCCTCCGCCGCGATGCGGCCGGCGATCCTGCTGGCGTCCCCGGGGCCTTTCGTATAACAGATGGTACTCGGCAGATGCTGCGCGTCCAGAACTGCGTGAAGTTTGCGGGCTTCCGCCCCCGTATTTCCGGATCTTGAGACCGGATTGGCGATACAGTAATACATGAGAGTCTCTCCCCCCTATCTGTTTGTTCTCTGCCATACCTTTGCATTATATCATAAATCGTAATACAATAAACCTGTTGAACGGGATCTGTCCGTAAAAAAAAGCAAAACACAGCCGGCTCCGAATTCTGATGATCGCAGTCCGCGGCCGTGTCCCCATGCAGAAAGTTTTTCCATGAAGCAGGTAGATTTTTCCAGCGACCGAATCGGCGCAAGCATGGTAAAAACCATTTTCCCGATGCTGATCGCGCAGCTGATCTCTCTTCTCTATAATATCGTCGACCGCATCTACATCGGCCGTCTCCCGGGTGTCGGTACCAGCGCGCTCGGCGGGGTCGGCCTGTGTTTTCCGGTCGTGATCCTCGTCCTCGGATTCAGCAATCTTTACGGACTGGGCGGACAGCCCCTGTGCGCGATGGAGAGAGGCCGCGGCAATACGCGTAAGGCGGAGCAGATCATGAATACCGCCTATTTCCTGCTCCTTTTCACCGGTGTGATCCTGACGGTCCTCGGGGAAATTTTTGCGGAGCCCATTCTGCGCGCGTTCGGGGCGTCTTCCGAGAATATCATATACGGTCTTCCCTACCTGCGGATCTATCTGACCGGCACTGTATTCTCCATGCTCGCCACGGGTCTCAACCCTTATATCAACGCGGAAGGATATCCGCGCATCGGGATGATCACGGTCCTGATCGGAGCCTGCCTCAATCTCGTTCTCGACCCGATCCTCATGTTTCCCCTGCACATGGGCGTAGCCGGGGCGGCAGTCGCCACGGTGGTCTCCCAGGCGGTCTCCGCGGCATTTGTCCTCTGGTTTCTTAAGGGTCCTAAAACTGAGCTGCATCTGCATCTCCCCGGGAGGGATCCTCTGAGGCATGTATCCATTTCCGAAATCCTGTCCGCTCTCCGGGAGAATATTCCGGTGATGGGCAATATCATTTCCCTCGGCGCGGCTTCCTTTATCATGCAGATCACAAACAGCCTCGTGTCCATCGTCTGCAACCGCACACTCTCCATTTACGGCGGGGATCTCTACGTCTCCATTATGACAGTCGTCTCTTCTGTCCGTCAGATCCTGGACACGCCGGTCCTCACGATCGCCGAGGGAACGTCTCCGATCATCAGCTACAATTACGGCGCAAGAAAGCCCCGCAGCATTCGGAAGGCAATAAAACTGATGTGCGCTCTCGCTGTCGCATATACCGCTGTCATGTGGGGGCTTATCCTGATCCGCCCCACCATGTTTATCCGCATCTTCAGCTCCGATCCGGAAGTGCTCTCTCACGGCGGGCGCTGCCTGTACCTCTACTTTTTCGCTTTCGTCTTTCAGGCGCTCCAGTACGGAGGACAGACCACCTTCAAAGCTCTGGGTAAAAAGAACCAGGCTATTTTCTTTTCCATTTTCCGGAAAGTGATCCTGGTCGTTCCGCTCACCATTCTGCTTCCGCGGTTCGGAAGCCTCGGCGCGGAAGGTGTCTTCCTCGCCGAGCCGGTCTCCAATCTTGTGGGCGGACTGGCATGCTTTATCACGATGCTGCTCACAGTCCTGCCCGAGATGAAGGCGATGGAAGCGGAAACCAAAGGGGAGCGCCGCTGAGCGTTCCAACGTAAAAAAGACACCATTTTCCGGGTGCTGCACCCCGAAAATGGTGTCTTTTTGATTTTATTACCGGTATCAGTCTCCGGACACTTTTCCTTCTGTTCTCTCCACGATCAGGCCGCTCCGGTACGCTTCGAGCAGTTCCTCGAGCTCCCCGATCCTTACTTTTACCCTCGCCCCCTGGTCCGTGTCGCCGACCCGGACTCTGTCCCGGATCCTCTCTACCACTTTCGTCGTGGAATGAATATCCAGGCCGGTGCGTACGGCTTCTTCGCGGGAGGCGAAGGGCGTATGCGCCGCGAGGTACATGCCGTGTGAATTGAAGATCAGCGTATACCCGGCGATCGCCGTCACTTTCTGATAGGCCTTCGAGAAGCCGCCGTCGATCACGATCAGCCTTCCGCCCGCCTTGATGGGATTCTGGCCTTTCTTCACCGGCACATGGCCGTTGATGATATGGCTGTGGGGATCGGAGAGGCCGAATTCCGCCAGGATCCGCTCCGCCACCTCCGGGTCCTCCTGGAGTTTGTAATAGGAGTTTTTATGTTCCTCGTGGGTGCTCTCCTCCGCGATGAAATACCGCTCGAATGTCGCCATCTTGTCCTTGCCGAACAGCGGGGAATCCTCGGAACACCAGAGCCACCAGAGGATGTCCTTGCCCTTCTCCCTGTTTTCATCGTGTGTGGAGAAATAAGCCTGCCGGATATACCGGTCGATCGCGTCGTACAGGGACTTTCCTTTAAATGTCTCCCCGTAGAGCGCGACTTCCTTTAACGTTCCGTCCGGATTCAGCGGCACGCAGCCGTGATAGAGGAGATTGTGGTTGTACACCTTATAGAGCGATCCCTTATTGAGAAGCAGCATCATGTGCTGCTGCAGGCGTTCACAGTTCATAAAGCCGTGGCGCAGGCGCTCCATGACATTTTCCTCATCCTCCGTGAGACGGTAGGGATCTTTCGGATCGATGGTCGGAAATACCCTATCCCGCATGGGATACGTCTCTCCTCCGAAGGAGATGGTTCCGGCCTCATAATCGATCATATGCAGCATCGCGCGGTCTTCCATGCGGAAATCCGGCCGCCTAAGGACCAGCTGCCCCTCCAGCTTGAACTGGATCACGGAAATGGCTTTGTGCATCTTGACCGTAAGTTCCTCGTCCTCCTGGGTCATGGGCGAAAGGGCGTGCAGCCCGAACCTGCCGCAGTCTTCGACTTTATAAGTGCGGGAGGCGAAGGATGCCAGCGGCAGAACATTGATGCCGTACCCGTCTTCCAGGGTACCCATGTTCCCGTATCGGGCGCAGATCCGGACGACGTTGGCAATGCAGGCCAGCTGCCCGGCGGCCGCCCCGAGCCAGAGAATATCATGGTTGCCCCACTGTATATCAAAGGAATGATATCTTTCCAGCGTATCCATGATCTTGTCAGCGCCGTCGCCGCGGTCGTAAATATCGCCGAGAACATGCAGATGGTCGACGACGAGCCTCTGAATGAGGTGCCCCAGCGCGATAATGCAGCGGTCCGCGCTGCCGATCCGGATGATCGTATTGACGATCTCCTCGTAGTATTTTTCTTTGTCCTCGATGTCCGCCTTCTCGGTGATCAGCTCTTCAATGACATAACCGAAATCCTTCGGAAGAGCCTTGCGGACTTTGGAACGCGTATATTTGCTCGCGCTGTACTGGCAGACCGCGATCAGGCGGTACAGCATGACGCGGTACCAGTTGTCCATCTCCTCCGGCGTTTTTGAACGACGGACAAATTCGATCTTTTCCCTCGGATAGTAGATCAGTGTCGCGACCTCGCGGATCTCCCCGGGCTCCAGCGTCCTGCCGTAGATCTCCTCGATCTTTCTTCTGACGGAACCGGATCCGTTCCGGAGCACATGGGAGAACGCGTCAAAGGAGCCGTGAAGATCGGAAATGAAATGCTCCGTTCCTTTCGGCAGATTCAGAATCGAAGAAAGATTAATGATCTCCCTCGATGCGGCGGCGATATTCGGATACAGTTCGGAAAGAAGGTTTAAATAAGCGATCTTTTTTTCTTCCATGACAAACTCCCTGCTGTTTTCACTGTGAAATAATCGGTCCCGGGAACCGGCGGATCCTCTCTTTTTGATTCCCCGCCATCCTCAGTGACCGGTCACTCGGCGTCGTTGGTCTGGCGCACTTCCGCTTTGTAAAGCCCCATGCCCTCGAGGATGCGGATCGTGTCCGCGACCGTCTGTCCTCCGATGGTAAAACGGCTGCTGATGACCGGGCAGTCATCCGAGGACAGATCCCATGCCGTCGCCAGGTTCTCCCGGTAGGGAATACGGTTCTCCTCCAGCATTTTCCGGATCGGCATAAGGCTTCCGGTTCCGCTGTGCGCGCGCATGATATTGCACTGGTATTTTCCGATCTCATCCCCGTCGTCAGAAAGGAGTCCCACGTAGGCGAGACCGTCATTGATCAGAAGTTCCCCGGAAAAATCAAGGATCTGGGAGATCAGGGCGGCGTTCAGGCCGTCGAGGTACCAGACCTCGTATGTTATATTTTCCACGATCCCCATCGAATCGCGGGTCACCTTCTTGACCTCGTTTTCATCGTCAAGACCGGCCGCCTCTTCGATCCAGAGCGTGATATTCTGCCCTTCCTTCATCTCCGCAAACTTTTCTAGCACCGTGCGGATCCTGCGGGCGTCGACATTGGCGGTCAGCCAGTCCCCCGCGATCGAATACCCCTGCTCAAGTTCCATCCATTTCTCAAATTTCGCGCCTTTGATCAGATCCAGCATATTTCCTCCCATAAGGATAAGCGGTGTCGGACACCGCTTTTTATTTTTGTATTCAGGTCAGAATAATTATATCAATCCTTTTCCGATTCGTCTATGAGGGTCGAAATATCTCTTTACAGATTTATCGGAATTATAGATAATAATCCTGAAAATGAAACAGTGCGGAACGGTCCCGCATGGGAGTGGTTCCGCCGCCAGAACGACAAGGAGCCATCTTATGGAAAAACTGTTTAATAATGTGACACGCTCCGGCGTGATCTCCCTCGTGCTCGGCATCCTCTCTCTTGTGCTCGGCATCACGGTCGGCGTCCTCAGCGTCATCAACGGAGCGCTTCTTCTCAAGGACCGGACAAAGATCACCTTCTGAAGCCGCTGCCCTCACCGTCAGACAGACGGTAAATGACTAAAAAAAAGAACAGGCCGAAAACAGTCCGCATACATGAAAGCAGCCGGAGAGTCTCAAAAAACTCTCCGGCTGCTTTTTCACATACGGCAGATCAGAAACACATTCTGCCACGCATTTAAAACAAACTGCCTCATCCCTTAAGATGCGGGCTCAAGATATTCCGTCTTGACCCAGAGCAGCTGCTGGCCGCCTTCTCCGGAAAACCAGAACGCGCTCCACTCATTGCTCTCATAGACGACGTCGATGACAGTCCCGTTATCGAGCTGGGTCACCGAATCCGCCTCCGCCACGACATCCAGCGGATACTGACGGGCGTTCAGGAGATCCGCCTTGACTTTCATGGACTTGTTCACGACTTTGAACGTGAAGCCGACGAGCGGGGATCCCGCCTCGATCTCGGCGCCGTCCACGGTCTTCTCTTCCGGCGTCGGTGTCGGGACCGGAATGTGCGCCGCTTCGGAAACCGCGGAGACGAGCTGGGTCGCCGCCACCTGATCGATCTCGGCTTCTCCCACATTGATGGAGTAGGCGTAATTGGCGCCGTCCACCGTCTCCGTCCAGGTCACGACGCCGGTCTTGCCGTCATTTCCTTTAAGGTCCGCAACGAACTGCTCCAGAATGATCTGGGTCTGCTCCTTGTATTCATTGTAATCGCCGCTGATATCCGCGGAGCCTTTTGCTTTCCGGATGCGTAGTCCTTCCTTATCTTTGGCGTCTTTATAAATGACTTCGAGCATCTCATTTTCCGAGGCGCGGTACGTCAGCTGATCGTAGCCTTCGACCGTCGGCAGTTCGGCAAACGCGACACCGGCCGCGGCTTCCGCTTCCGCCAGCGTCTCATAATCGGTGAACGGATTGGATACATTTGCCTCATATTCCTGTTTCTTTTTCTTCCCGCACGCCGTCATCAGGATCGCGATCACGAGAATCAGTGCAATCAATATCCGCTTCTTCATAGCCGTTACCCCCTTCATGAGAGATCTCCTCCTGCGAGGTTTAATGACACTCTGTCAGTTCGTGCTCTCTGTTTCCTATTAACAGATCCACGAACGCAACCTTATTATATCAGTAAATATCACAAATATACAGATAATAATTCTGATTTTTTGGTGAATTTTGCGAGAAGCAGGACCCAATCTACTTAAAAAAGCAGGATTTTCGAAGCTCAGAGACGTCTCTTTCTCCGCTTTCTCTTCCGGAACCCGTTTCTGGTGAGGAGACGTCCCTTTTCGGCCTGCTCCGTAAGGAGGAGGAGACGTTTCTCCGGATCCTCCTCTTTTTCGAGCTGTTTCCGGATCTCCCCTTTCCGGTACTCCCGGAGAGTCTCCGCCACTTTGCTGTAGTCCCTTTCAAACAGGATCTCGCTGATCTCTCCCCGGAGCGTTTCTTCGTCGATCTTTTCCGGGACCCGTGCTGCGATTTTTTCCGCCACAAACCGTTTGCTCTTCTCTTTGTACTTGGGCATGCCGTTCCGCTCCTGAAGAAGAGCGAGTTCCGGCCGCCACAGGAGAGACAGTTTGCGGATCCAGTCCATCCCGGGGTTCACGCCGGGTTTCCTCAAAACATAAAAATCCGGCTCCTCTCCGTCCATTTCCACTGTGATGATCCCCCAATAGGGCGGGATATGCTCATGGATATGCATGGCGTGGCTGGTCCCGACGACAGCGATATTCCGGTCAAAATATCGGTCGTAATCCTTTACCTGACTCTCAAGCCGTACATAAGTGTCGGCGTCGCTTTTGATCTCGATCC
>SVDL01000146.1 GCA_015057835.1 Lachnospiraceae bacterium | reverse complement strand
AGCTTCCAGTGACGATCCAGTATATATCCCTGTAAGGGTCTTTCTTGATCCTCATCACGGCTCCGGAAGTGAGCCCTCTCTCCGGGCCGATGTGCATGGTCCGGCTTCCGTCGATCACATAAATGCCGTCGCCGTCCGACCCGCACAGCAGTTCCCCGTGCGCGCCTTCTGCCACGGTAAGGATCTCCGTATTGACGATCCCGTCTTTTTCATCGAAGCCGCCGGTCACGCGGTCCCCTTCGATTATATTGACGCCGCCTGTAAGAGCCACGGCAAAAGAACCGTCCTTCCTTTCACAGACTGTCCGGATGTGATCCGAAAACAGGCCGTCTCTGGACGTAAACGCCGTCACTGTTCTCCCGTCATAGCGCAGAAGTCCGTATTTCCGCCATGTGGAGATCCACAGGCGGCCGCTGCTGTCGCGGATCAGGGACCGGATTCTGCACCCGTCCAGCATTTTAAGAAGATCCGTTTCCCCCAGATCTTCTCCGGAAACCGTCTCTGCTTTTTCGATCGGAAGTTCGCCCAGGACGCGGTTCTGATCCAGTACGATGAGCCCGTCATCCGCGGCGATGAACAGCCGGTCTCCGAACATACAGGTGGAATTCACTACATTTTCAGGAAGTTTATAGTGTTCGAAAATATTGGTGAACCGGTTCGGCGTTATTTTCATAACGCCCTGCCGTGAGGAAGTAAACCAAAGATTTCCTTCGTAATCGACGATCACCTTTCCGACCGAATTATCCAGAGGAAGCTCTTCCAGACTGTGATATCCGCTGTCGTCCAGCACGCCGATCCCGTTTCTTGCGCAGATCCAGATCTTCCCGTCGATATATTCAAAATCCGACACCTGGGAAAGAGAACCTATGTCCAGCCTTCTGACCTCCTGGTAGCCGGTTTTATCAAGACTCCCGTAACTTAAAACGGAATCCATTGTCTCAATATAAACATATCCGGGGTTCTCCGGATCCGGGAACAGGCAGTTTACGCCGTCAGAACTGAATGCCGCATGATCAATGTACCCCTCCAGCGCGCCGTCTTTCATCGTAAACACGTCGCCCGGATTCGTCACGCCGTAGATCCGTCCGTCCGGTGCCGCCTTAAGAAAGTTCACAAAGGCTCCGGTGATTCCCGGCGACCGGAGAGGGATCAGATTCATTTCCTCATCGATCATCGTGATGCCGCCCGTCGTGGCGACATAGATCACGCCCTTGGCATCTTCCGTAATTGCCCGGACAGAAGGAGCAGCAAGTCCTTCCAGTTCATTCCACTTCCGGAAAGTTCCGTTTTCCATCAGGAACACGCCGCTCTCGTTGGTTCCGATCCAGAGACGGTCGCGGCTGTCGACAAAGAGGCATTTTACGCTCGTGATGCCCGAGGTGGAATCCAGACGCTCAAACCGGTTCCCGTCATACCGCACAAGTCCGCTGTAGCTTCCGATCCAGATAAAGCCGTCCGCGGTCTCGGCGATGTCATTTGCCTCCGAAGTCGGGAGGCCGTTCGTGTTGTCGTAGAGAATCGCGGAGAAGCCCTCCTCTCCTGATGTCGGATCAACGACAATGACTTCTTCATCAAAAGCAGCTCCATCGTCACCGCTGTCCGCAAAGCAGGGATAAGCAGTCTGTGTAAGAAGCGCAGACAAAACAGTCAGGCAGATTAGAAAAATGATGTTTCGGGAAGAGTGTTTTTTCATGAACGACGAGTCTTTCTTTCTATTCCTGAATTTCGTGAAATTCAAAAAAATCCGTTTTTCAGATGCTATAATACAGACATCCGATAAATCAAAACACGATCTGAGAGGAGATACTGTTATGAATATGCCATCCAGCGAATACAATGAAGTCTACCGCCGCGTCCGCGACTGGTCCGGAACCAAAGAAGGTCTCCAGCGCTTATACGACGAGATCTATTACAACTACGACGACGGCAGAGAGATCCTCCGCCGCATCGATTCCTACCAGTCAAAGTGGGTCATGAATCTGCATTAAGAATCCGACGGGGACGGTTCTCTCTGGCCCCTCACAAAGTTCCGACAGGGACGGTTCTTTTATACCCCGCCTACAGTTTCAGAACCGGAACGATTCCCGGCAGGAGGAGCTTCCGGAATGTTTTTTCGTCCTCCGGGCTGCCGACAAGGCTTCCGTAATGCGTGGGAATGACGACGGCAGGTTCAATGATATTGATCAGCGCGGCGGCCTCTTTCGCGTTCATGGTATACGTGCCTCCGATCGGAACCAGAGCGATATCGCACTGAATGGACTTGAGTTCTTTCACGGAATCAGTATCGCCGGCGACATAGTACCGCGTGCCGTCCATTTCCAGGAGATAGCCGAGCCACTTGTTATGTTTCGGATGGAATGGTTTTAATTTGTTGTAAGCCGGCACTGCAGTGACCTTCAGGTCCCGTACAGTCAGATTTTCCTCCGGAGCAAGAAAACGGACCATCGGTTCCCCTGCAACTTTCTTCATATCAGAAGCCATACTTTCCGGTATGATAAAGACAGTGCCGTCTTTCCGGATATTCTCAATAGATTCCGGATCAAAATGATCCGAGTGAGGGTGCGTGATGAAGATCACATCCGCGTCATGGGATGCCTCCGTGATCTTGATCGGATCAAAATAAACCGTTTCGGATCCTTCGATCCGTATGCTGCTCTGCGTGTTTACCTGAATATTCTCATAATTCATGATCCTGAAACCTCCTGATTTTCATCTCCGATTCTATTTTACAACACAGCGGGGTGATTGCAAGGAAATAACAGAAAACAGGGGGTTTTAACGACCCCCTGTATAACTTTTTTCCGGCGCCCGGGATAATGCATATTCTCCTCCGAAACGCTTCTGATCCTGACCGGGGCAGCTGTCTGTCTACCGCTCGAACAGTTTTACCATTTTATCTTTATACGCATTTTTCAGCCCTCTGTAGGGATGTTCCCGAAGCGGCAGGTTGAAATGCGTCTTTCCGTACAGCACCGTCTGCGGATGAGTGAATTCACGGAATCCCCATTCGCCGTGATAAGCCCCCATCCCGGAATGGCCGGTGCCGTTGAAAGGAACGCCTTTGACCATAAGCTGAATGCAGACTTCATTGACGCATCCGCCGCCATACTGCTGGGTTTGCATCACGTTTTCCGCCCAGCGGATATCCTTTGTAAACAGATAAAGCGCAAGGCCGTGTTCCCGTGACGCGATCGTCTTCAGAATGCTGTCCGCCTCGGCATCTTTAAAGGGCACCACCGGAAGCAGCGGGCAGAACAGCTCATGGCAGACGATCTCCTCATCGGCTCCTACGGGATAAATGACCGTCGGCTCATACTTTCTCGTTCCCGGATCACCTTTCCCGCCATAAACGATACGTTCCCGGTACCTTTCCGCTTCCGCGGCGCATTTTTCATACGCCGCGTCATTAATGAGGCAGGGGTATTCCGGGTTCAGGTGCGCGTTTTCCCCGATCTGGCGTCTGATCTCCGCCTTCAGATAAACGAGGAACTGCTCAGCGGCTTCCTCTGCTACGGCGACCTGGTTAATATTGATGCATACCTGCCCGCTGTTGCAGATCTTAAAAAATGCGATTTTCCTTGCCGCGTCCTTAAGATCCGCGTCTTTGCGGACAATGCACCAGTTGCCGGTCTCTCCGCCCAGTTCCAGCGCCACCGGAGTCAGATGGACCGACGCCCTCTCCATGATATGTTTCGCCACTTTGGGTGAACCGGTGTAAAAAATCTTGTCAAATCGCTCTTCCAGACACAGATCCGCCGCGTCGTGTCCGCCGTCAATGACCGTGACATACTCTTTCGGAAATGTATCCGCGATCAGGTCTTTCAGGACCTTCGTGCAGAAAACAGACTTGGAGCTGGCCTTGATCACGGCGGTATTGCCTCCCGCAGCAGCCGCCGCGAGAACGCCGAGCGACAGCAGGAACGGGAAATTGAACGGGCTGATGATCAGAACTGTCCCGTAAGGCATTTTGTAGACTTTCGTCATCGCGCTCGGGAAGCACAGCATTCCGCTGAAATGCCGTTCCGGCCGTGCCCACTTCCGAAGTCCGCGGATCGTTTCATTGATCTCCAGGATGACATTTCCGACATCGCAGAAATACCCCTCCACGGCATCACGGCCGAGATCTTCCTGCAGGGCTCTCAGAATCTTCCGCTCATATTTTTTTACCGACAGGCGCAGCTTCTTCAGCATTTCGATCCGCCATTCGATATCCAGCGTTTTTCCTTCCGCGAAAAATGCTTTCTGCGCTTT